>NZ_JAJDNQ010000116.1 GCF_022340605.1 Thiohalocapsa sp. | reverse complement strand
CAGCTCGATGCGTAGGGGTCTGGCCATGGCTCAAAGCATAGCGGGGAGATGCTGGATTGCAAGACCTGACCCTCAATGTGCTCAATGTGTTTGCAAGACCTGACCCCCAATGCGCATGACCCCCAGGGTCTTGCAATCAGGCATCTTTGAACCGCTCGGCAATGCTGGATTACAAGACCACGCTCCGCGTTTCCATCGCGAGCGGGGGCAGCGAAATGATGATTCAGGTGCCTTAGGCTCTCCGGAAGGTTCTCGTTGCGGTCACCCCCTTGGTCGTCAGGGTGATGACCAGGCTGTCGTTCGTGAACTTGTAAATCGTACTGGCGGTGGGGTCGTCGACTTCCGTGGTTGCGAGAGTATCATCCCCTTGGAGCACGGTCACATAGCTAGCGCTGCGGCCTGTTCCGGGGTCATGTTTGTACTCCTGTCCCAATCGGAAAGATACCTCGATGGTCCTCAAGGTGGTGACCTCGGCGATTGTGATTTGGTCTTCCTTTACATCGACCAAGATGTCCGGCTTCGTAGACGCCATCGCTGTCCTCTGGATCATTCCAACATCAGCGGCCTTCAGGTAAGCCTCGTAGTTGTCATCTTGGTCGAAGATGTATCTACCATTGAGTTGTGCCATCATTGTTTGACCTCTCACAAATGGATCTTGCTGCGGTGAAAATGCAGCTCGGATGCGGCGCCGATAAGGTGGTGACGCAGAAGGGAGTATTGCACATTGTACAGAGGCCGCCAGGCTCTAACACGTAACATCGTACGCACGGCAGCGGTCCACCAAGTTCCGGCCATCGTTGCACTCCCGGCATGTGTGACGTCGACAAACGGAGACTGACGCCGGTTGGTGTGGAATGTCAGCCCTAGTTCTTGACCGCACTCTTTGCGTAGCCGCTGTTGGTTGCCGATATGGCCGTTGATAGCCTCAAGCACGTCACTCCGGGATGCAGCCGACACTTGCGGTCCAAGTGTGCATGCGCGGGTTCACGCGAGCGTTGGAGTCAGGCATTCCACTTGAAGACCAAGTCGGGCCATAACCACTGCCCGGACTTGGGAGGTGTGCAGAGACGATGGCAGACGGCAGGACCCGACCTGATACCGTGCCGGATTGCAAGGGCTGACCCCGCTTCTTGACCCCGTTTCTGTGCGCGACGCCGTATCTCCAGCGGCCCGGTCGATCCCGCCCAGAATCACGTGCATCGGAAAGCCCGCGGCGATACGGGCGCGTCTTGGCATCGAGATGGTCAGCGAGTAGATCGTTGGGGTTGCCGTGGGCAAGCACAGAAAAGTAGTCTGTCCCCGATTCCCTCGAGTAAACGTCGTCATTGTCAACGCCTTGCGTACGCCCCGCAACTCCATCCGTCGGTTAGTAGGGGCGCCGCTAGCGCGCCGGCGATTTCGATTGAAGGTCGTGCGATGCGGCAAACGCCTCATCGAAATCCCGATCGCCGCTCGGCGGGTGTGAGCTCAGCCCGTCGCCGAGCGTCAGCCCGGCTCCGCGGCGGTGCAAACGCGTTGTCCAGGCACGGGCACCCGTCGTGAGGCGCTGTGCGGGAGAGAGCCGCGCAGCATGGGTCGAGGGCTTCGGGTGCCTGGTCCGGGCGGGTGTCCTCCGCGGCTCCTCGACAAGCCCCGCGATCCACCGGCGCCGGTCGGAAGTGCCGAACGGCGCGCTCGCCGCCGTCGGACCGAGCCGCGGCGCTGTGCGATAATCCCGTACTTTTCGGCCGGTCCGGCGCGTGTACCGCCATCGGCCCCGTGGGCGCTCGTCGCGGCACCGGACTCCGGCGCCGGGGGCGGCCCCGCCGAATACCACGCCAGCAAACCTTCGACAGCGAACGATGAGCCTCCCGGAGATCAACCTCGGCACGCAGCGCGCGCCCACCTGGCGCGAGCGCCTGGATGCCTACGTGCACCTGGTGCGGCTGCACAAGCCCATCGGCATCTTCCTGTTGATGTGGCCGGCGCTGTGGGCGCTGTGGCTTGCCGGTAACGGGCAGCCGCCCTGGCTGGTGGTGGTGATCTTTATCGCTGGCGTGGTGCTGATGCGCTCGGCGGGGTGTGCGATCAACGACTACGCGGACCGGGACTTCGACGGCCACGTGGCGCGCACCAACGCCCGGCCGCTGGCGCGCCGGCTGATCTCGCCGCTGGAGGCGGTGGGGGTGTTCGTGGTGCTGTCGCTGGTGGCCTTCGTGCTGGTGCTTCAGCTCAACTGGCAGACGGTGGCGTTGTCCGTGGTGGCCGTGCTGCTGGCGGGCATTTACCCGTTCATGAAGCGCTTTACGCACTTTCCGCAGGTCTTTCTCGGCGCCGCCTTCGGCTGGGCCATTCCGATGGCCTACATGGCCATCCAGGAGACGATCCCGTTCCAGGCCTGGGTGCTGTTCGCGGCCACGGTGGTCTGGGCGCTCATCTATGACACCCAGTACGCGATGGTGGACAGGGACGACGACCTGAAGATCGGCATCAAGTCCACGGCGATCCTGTTCGGCCGCTACGACCGCCTGATGGTGGCGCTGCTGCAGGTGCTCATGCTCGCCATGCTGTTCTGGGTGGGCGATGCCGAAGGCCGCGGCTGGATTTATTTCGCCGGGCTGGGCATCGCCGCGCTGCTGGCCGTGTATCAGCAGTGGCTGATGCGCGATTGTGATCCCAAGCCCTGCTTCATCGCCTTCCTGAATAACAACTACTTCGGCATGGTGATCTTCATCGGTGTGGTGCTGGACTACCTGGTGCACCCGGTGGTGCGCTGAGGTGCCCGGGCCGCTCCGGCGCGGGCGTTTTCGCCACCCGGCAATCGTTGGATGGGTGGCGCGACGCGGGCTTGGGCGCCCGGAGGAGCAGCCCCCATGCGCTTGAGCCCAAAGAGAGCAGCTCACCACGAAGAGCGCGAAGCAACACGAAGAATAAGAAAGGGTTGGCAGCGGTGGCCACCATTGGTGGCTTCAGCCGGCGGGGGTTGCAGCGTACTTCCGCATCGTCCTCAATCCCTTCGTGATCTTCGTGGTCCAGCTTCCGAATCCAGGTTGAATCGCGACCCGGCCAGATCCGCCGCCCCTTGTCCACCGGCGGCGCTTGCCGGACATTCGAGAACTTATTCTTGGCCAGAGGTGACCATGACATGACCGTCCACGAGCAATCCCGCCGGCGCCCGCAACCCTGGGCCGTCCTCGCCTGCCTTGCCTTGCTGTTGCTGGCGGTCGCCGGCAGTGCGGCGGCGGCGCCGACAGCCCCGGCCGAGGAGTTCGACGAGGGTATCGACTACAGCCTGGTGAGCGACCCCGTCCGCGCCGAGGCCGGCGACGACGTCGAGGTGCTGGAGTTCTTCTGGTACGGCTGCCCGCACTGCTTCCACCTGGAGCCGGAGATGCAGCGTTGGCTCGAGCACAAGCCGGCGGATGTCACCTTCCACCGCGTGCCGGCGGCGGCGGACCCGCGTTGGGTGCCGCACGCGAAGGCATTCTATGCGGCCCAACAGCTCGGCGTGCTGGACAAGCTGCACGAGCCGCTCTTCAAGGCCATGCATGAGCAGCGACGCAAGATTCTGACCGAGGAGCAGATCATCGCCTTCGCCGCCGAGCAGGGCATCGACGAGGACGCCTTCCGCGCCGCCTACAACTCCTTCCCGGTGGATATGCAGGTGCGCAAGGCCGCCGAGTTGGTGCAGCGCTACAACCTCGAAGGCGTGCCGACTATGGTGGTCAATGGCAAGTACGTGACCAGCGCCACGCAGACGGGCAGCGTCGCGCGCATGTTCGAGGTGGTGGACTACCTGGTGGCGCAAGAAGAGGGCGCCGGTGGTGCCGAGACACAGCCCGCGGACGCCGCACCCGCCGAGCCACAACCGGCCGCCGCCAAGCCTGCTGGCGGGAAGCCCGCCGAGGAGGGCCCTGCCGCCGGGGCGAAATAGCCGGGCTGGGCTCGGTCGCCACCCTTGTGCACGTCGCACGGGCCCGAGTGGCGCGGCCGCGGGCGCCGTGCCCCGGCTCAGTCGCCCGCGCGCGTGTGCATCTCGGTCGGTTGGTGGCGGTTCAGGATCTCGGCTATCTCGGGCTCAGCGAGGGGGCCCGTGGTCACGATCACGCGCCAATGGTCCGGGTCGGTGGCAATGCGCTCCTGCGGGACGCCGGTAGAGATCAGGTCATCGACGGCATTGCCGGCGGCCTGGTTGTTCTGGTATTGCGCGGTGATGATGGTGGCCATGATGCCCCTCTCGAGTTTGCCTGAACGATGCGGTGGGCCCGCCGTGTTTCTGCAAACCCTGGACCATCCACGTGCCGTGTCGATGCCCTGACGCCGCGTGCCCGGCGTCGAGCCGGGCACACGGCGAGCCGGCTGAAAGCCGGCGCTCCCAGCGGGCCGCGCAGGTGGCGAGCAGTCCGGTGCGGCGCAATTCGTGGGGACACCTCAGGATAGTGGTGGATTTCACGCCCCACCCTGCAGATTATTCACCAGGTCGTGCACCGCCACGTCCGCGTCGGCGCGGCTCAGCCCGAGTCTGCCTCGCCAGAGTTGGGCGTCACATTGGGTGTCTGGTTGGGCGGTGGCACCTTGTGCAGCGTCTTGCCTTTTTGATCCTTCTCGATCAGCTTGTTCAGCGCGCGGAACCCGTCCTCGAGGGACACTTCCATGACCACGAGCCGACCCTGGCTGACGATGATCCGCGCCAACTGCGGCATCTGCGACACGGCCGTCGCCTGCAGGAAGATGCCCTGGATGTAGGTCATGACGCCCTCGATGGGCACGACCACCATGCGGCCCCGCCTTGCGCGCGAGCCCTGTTGGTTCCATAGCGTGAGCCGCGCGGTGATGTGGGGGTTCTGCTTGATGAAAGCGTTCACCTGCGCGGGGCCATAGACCAGCGCGCCCTTCGGGAAGTCGTAGACGATGATCCGGCCGTAGTCGTCGCCGTCGCTGCCGGCGAGTGCCAACGCACGCATGTTTTGCTGGCCCAGGGCGTTCATCGGCAGGAAGAGGCCGAACTCGAAGCGATCGGGGTCGATGAGGTTGAGCGTCAGGTAATAGGACCGCATGCGGTCGGTCTGCTTGCGCCAGGCCACCTTCGGCAGCTCCCAGACGTCCTCCTGGTCGTAGAACACCCGCGGGTCGGTTTGGTGGTAGCGTGCATAAATGTCCATCTGCACGTCGAACAGGCTCTTCGGGTAGCGTACGTGCGCCTTCAGCGCGTCCGGCATCGCGTCGAAGGGCTTGAACAGGCCCGGATAGATGCGGGCATAGGCCGCGGCGATGGGGTCGCCGGGGTCCGCGAGGTAATAGCTCACGGTGCCGTTGTACGCATCTACCACGATCTTCACCGAGTCACGGATGTAGTTGAACGGCGGCGACCTGAACTCGTCCGCGGGACCGTGGTAGTGGGTGGCGTAGGGGTACCAGTCGCTGGCCGTCATCGCGTTCTGAATCCAATACAGCTTGCCGTCGGCGATGACGACATAGGGGTGTGGCGTGAGGATCAGGAAGGGGGTCAGGGACCGGATGCGCTCCTGCACGTTGCGCCGGAACAGCAGCCGGCTGTCCGCGGTGGTCTGCGTGGTGTACAGGATGTTACCGTCGCGAAAGTAGAGCGCGAATACCAGCTTGCGGAACAGGCCGCCCACAGGAACACCGCCCTTGCCGCGGTAGTCGGAGAGCTTCACGCCGGCCTTGGTCGAATAATCCACCTCGTGGCTCGCGTTCGGTGCGATGACCGGATGGTAGGCACCGTCGCCGTAGTAGAGGGCCGGTTGGTCGATGGTCACGCCCCGCGACGACTGCGGCGGGATGCCCTGGATGAGCCAGTCCATGGGCTCACCCGCGGTCTGTGCCGCCGGCGTCATCGCGACACCATAGCCATGGGTGTACTTTAGCCAGTGGTTGACCCAAGTCTGTAGCGGCTTGCGCAGCTTCTCGAGGTCGATCTCGCGGGCGGCGAGGAACACCTGCTGATACACGTTGCCCACGGTGTAGCGGCCGACGTCGACGCGCGGGAAGGAGTAGTAGGGCCGGAGCTCTTGCAGCTCGCGATACACCGGCAGCAGGTTGTCTTCGTCCCAGATGGGAATGTTCTGCAGGCTCTGCCTGACCCGGGGGGTGATCTCCTCCCAGGCCTCTTCGCGGATCGAATACTCGCGCGTCTCCACGTGCTGGAGCCCGTAGCCTGCCAGCGTTGCCTGGATGTTGTTGGTGATGTAAGGCCGCTGGCGGGTGGATTGGTTGGGCTTGACGATGAATTCTTGCACGGCACCGGTCAGGAACGGCGTATAGCGCAGCCCGACCACCGCCAGGAAGAGCACCGCCGTCACGGCCAGCAGCGGCACACCGCGGCCGGTGTTGAGCAAATAGACCGTGATAATGCCCATGCCGAGTACTAGCAGGATTGCGGCCCCGAGCAGCGGCAGCGTCACCGACATCTCCTCGTAGCCGGGGCCGTAGAAGAGCGGCATGTGCGCGTGCGTGTAGAGCAGCAGGAACGCGTCGCCGAAGAAATAGCCGGCGCCCATCAGGAACAGCAGCAGGGTGATCAGGCTCAGATGAATCCGCGCGCCGCGCCGCAGTGA
>NZ_JAJDNQ010000132.1 GCF_022340605.1 Thiohalocapsa sp. | reverse complement strand
GGCTAAGACGGCGGATGCGCCTCGCTTATCCGCCCCACACCAGGCGCGCTCGCGCCGTCAGTGCTGCAATCCACCGAGGCGGCCAATCATTTCGCGTCTTCCCTTCGCGTCTTCGTGTCTTCGCATGCCTCCTACCCGCGGACGGCCGCAGCGATGCGCATCACCCCCGCCCCGCGCGCTTGCGCTCGTGCTCCTTCAGCAACCGCTTGCGGATGCGGATAGCGCCGGGGGTGATCTCCACCAGCTCGTCGTCCTCGATGAACTCCAGCGCCTGCTCCAGCGAGAACCTCACCGGCGGGGTGAGCAGGATGTTCTCATCCGAGCCGGCGGCGCGGATGTTGGTGAGCTGCTTGGCCTTGAGCGGGTTGACGACCAGGTCATTGTCGCGGGAGTGGATGCCGACCACCTGGCCCTCGTAGACCTCGTCACCCGGGGACACCAGCATGCGGCCGCGCTCCTGGAGGTTGAACAGGGCGTAGCCCAGCACCTTGCCCTGGGCGTTGGAGATCATGGCGCCGTTGCGCCGCGGGGCGATGCCGCCCGGGTTGGCGGGGCCGTAGTGATCGAAGACGTGGTGCTTCAGGCCGGTGCCGGAGGTCAGCGTCATGAACTCGGTCTGGAAGCCGATCAGCCCGCGCGACGGGATCATGTAGTCGAGCCGCACCCGCCCCTTGCCGTCCGGCACCATGTCCTTGAGCTCACCGCGGCGCTCGCCGAGCGCCTGCATGATGGCGCCCTGGCTGGTCTCCTCGATGTCCACGATCAGGAGCTCATAGGGCTCGCAGACCGCCCCGTCGATCTCGCGGAAGATGACCTCCGGGCGCGACACCGCCAGCTCGTAGCCTTCCCGGCGCATGTTCTCGATGAGGATGGACAGGTGCAACTCGCCGCGGCCGGAGACGCGGAACTTCTCCGGGTCGGTGCCCTCCTCCACGCGCAGCGCAACGTTGGAGATGAGCTCCCGCTCCAGGCGGTCCTTGAGCTGGCGGGAAGTCAGGTACTTGCCCTCGCGGCCGGCGAAGGGCGAGCTGTTGACCTGGAAGGTCATGCTCACCGTCGGCTCGTCGACGGACAGCGGCGGCAGCGCCTCGACGGCATCGGGGTCGCACAGGGTGTCCGAGACATTGGGCGACTCGATGCCGGTGATGGCGACGATGTCGCCGGCGCCCGCCTCCTTGACCTCGTAGCGTGTCAGGCCAAGGTAGCCGTAGACCAGGCCCACCTTGGCGCGGTGGCGGTCGCCATCGCGCTTGACGACGATCACCTGCTGATTCGGCCGCACACTGCCGCGCTGGATGCGGCCCACGGCGATGCCGCCGACGAAGGAGTTGTAGTCAAGGGTCGAGACCTGCATCCGAAACGGACCGCTAGGGTCCACGTCCGGCGGCGGACAGTGCTCGACGATAGCCTCGAACAACGGCATCATGTCGCCACCGCTGACCGTGTCCTCCAACCCCGCGTAGCCGTTGACGGCGGACGCATAGACGATGGGGAAGTCCAGTTGCTCGTCGCTGGCGCCCAGTTTGTCGAACAGGTCGAACACCTGGTCGATGACCCAGTCCGGGCGCGCCCCCGGCTTGTCGATCTTGTTCACCACCACGATGGGGCGCAGTCCGTGCTGGAACGCCTTGCCGGTGACGAAGCGGGTCTGCGGCATCGGCCCCTCCTGGGCATCCACCAGCAGCAGCACCGAGTCCACCATGGACAGCACCCGCTCCACCTCGCCGCCGAAGTCGGCGTGCCCCGGCGTATCGACGATGTTAATGCGGTATTCCGTGTCGCCGAGGGAGACCTTGAGCGCCGTGTTCTTGGACAGGATGGTGATGCCCCGCTCCTTCTCCAGCGCGTTGGAATCCATGACCCGCTCCACCGGGCCGAAGCGATCGCCGAGGGTGCCGGACTGCTGAAGCAGCTTGTCCACCAGCGTGGTCTTGCCGTGATCCACGTGGGCGATGATGGCGATGTTGCGCAGGTTGTCGATCACGTGAGCGTGACTCCGCTAGATGGATGGGCCAGATAGATGGGCTAGAGAAATGGACGAGCCGCCCGTGCCAAGCGCACCCGGGGGCGCACCCGCGGGCGCGCCGGACACCAGTGATGGCTCACGTGGCGGCGACACACGGGGCGACGAGCGGCGCCGACACCGCATGCGCACAGGTGCGATGCGCTCGGGTCGGCCGGGCGAGGCGAAGCGCGGCAGTATAGCCCAAGGCCGCCGTGCGGGGCGTCCCCTCCATGAATCATGGCCCTAGCGGACACCTTCGTGACGAACATATTAAAAAACAATTACTTCACAGCTAAACCTGATACCGGCTCTTCGCTGTAACATCCAAGGCATTTTTTTGTCATCATTTATTCCCACTACCCACAGCCCCTGTGGATAACCCTGTGGACAGACTTCGGAAGGACGCCCTAAACGGCCGTCATTACAGGCGTCCGAACGAATTGTCTCATCTCTGGCCAGCACCACAAGCCATTGATTGTAAAGCACTCTCCAGAACGATGCGCAACCGGCGCGGCCGGATGATGCGCTGCGCCGACAGCGTTTCCGGGCCTGTGTAAAACTGCCTGACAAGGAGCGTCGGCCAGCCGCCTTGTCAACACCCCATCGGGCCTGATCCGACCAATGGTAGGATCAGTTCCTAGAACATTTGCGAAAAATGCCTGCTGCAGAGGGGGCGGCGCCCACTAAGGCACCGCCTGCGCACGCGAATCGCTCTGGCAGCCGCCGTCGCCTGCGCAAGAGGATGCAGCCTTCCGCGTCTCCCGACTGCCCACTGCGCTGGAGCGTTCGCGCTGCAACGCGTCCCCTTGCACCCGCCGCACGTCTGTCAGCCCCGTGCTCGGTTCTTGAATCGGCCTCCCGCCCTGGCTAGCCTCGAATTCGAGGCGGCCATGGCCACGGCGGGGCGCTTGCATTTCCTACCCGCCAGGTCCGGCGCCCCGTGTCCGGAATCAGCCAAATGTCGCGAGGAAGTTTCGATGCATACCCCCGACTCCAAGCCCATCACAGCCGGCGCCGGCGCGCGGCCCAGCGGCATGCCACGGCGTCTCTCGCTCGCGGCCGCCAGCCTGCTGCTGCTCGCCTGGGGCGGGGCGCAGGCTTGGCCCGAGTACGGCGAGGACGTCGACGCCTACTGCGCCGAGTACGACGGCTCCACCCCCTACGCGGACCTCGACGCCAACCTCGACACCGGCGGCGACGGCTGCCAACTGTGCCACCAGGACAACGTCGACAGCGGCGCGCCGCCCGAAGCCCTTGACTGGTGGGCCACCGGCGACCTGCAGCGCTTTTGCACCGGTGCTGATCCGGATGGCAACGCGCCCAGCGTCGGCCCGGAGTTTGTCCTCGGCCCCGCGGCAGGCTTGGCCCTCCAGGTGATTGCCTGCCAAGTACCGGCGCCTTCACATTGACATCGGGCTTGGGATCGAAATCGGTATCGGTATCGATCCAAAAGCATCCCTAGATTGCTTGACGGCGCCAAATGCTTGCAGTTGAGTCCAGTTTGTCGTCGTTGTCGTTGTCGTAATCGACTACCCGACCACGACCACGACACCGATCGCTGTTTCGCTTGCGAGAGTGATGAGGAGCGTAGGTCGGGTTAGCGATGGCGTAACGCGACAATCAAGGGCTTACGGACGCCCATCGTCGGGTTACGCTGCGCTAACCCGACCTACACCGAATACTTTCACGGTCTCCCTTGCCCGCGAGCCCCGCCGCCGCATGGCCGCCGCCGACGGGCAAGAGCAACGCCACCAGCCCCAGCGCGAACGTGGTGCCCAGCAGAAACAGGTGCAGGTTCACGGCGCCGGCCAGCGCGTCCTCGACGCTGACCCCCAGCGACACCATCGCCGCGACACCGGTGAGCTCGTAGGAGCCGGCCCCGGCGATGCCGTGGAAGGGCAGCACGCTGGAGAGCTCTGCACCCACGACGCCGGACAGGCACTGCCAGAGCGCCGCATCGACGAAGTGGCTCAAGACCAGCGCGAAGGCGGTGAGCTTGGTGGCCCAGGTGAGCAGCGTCCACAGGTACAGCCGTGCCAACAGCCGCGCATCCCGCGGCGCCGCCTCCAGCAGGAACGCGAGCACGCGCCGCACCCGCCCGAGTGGCAGGCGCTCCACCCAGCCGCTACCACGCACCACGAGACCCAGCGGCACTAGCGCGAGCCAGAGCGCACCGAGCAGCGGCCACCACCAGGCGGGCGCGCGCAGCCACAGCACGACCAGCCCGGCGAGCACCAGGCAGTGCAGGTCCATGAGCCTGATCCACAGCAGCGACGCCCCGGAAGCGAGCAAGCCATGGCCGAAATAGCGCCGCATCAGCCAGGGGAAAACCATCTCGCCCAGGCGCATGGGCAGCAGGTTGTTGGCCGTGGTGTGCAGCATCGACAGGCGCAGCACCGTGACGAAGCGCCCCGCCACCAATGGGCCGAAGTAATCGTAGACCCTGAGCGCCCGCGCCCCGTAGCTGGCCGCCGTGAGCAGGAAGGCGCCGGCCAGGAGCCAGGGCGAGACCGCGCGCCACGGGGCCAGCAACACCTGCCAGCCGACCTGGTACTGCACCGCGATCACCAGCCCCGCGAGCAGGGTCGCGCCGATGAGCCAGTCCCGCGGGCGATTGAGGCGCGGCAGCGGCAAGGCGCCCGCCGGTGGCGGCTCGAAGGGCGACCGGTTCACCCGGCAGACCCCGCCGCTGCCCGCCGGCGGCGGCGCCGGCGCGACGGTGCATACAGCGGCGCCTCGCCCTCGGGCCTGGTCTTGAAGCGGCGATGCACCCAGAAATACTGCGCCGGCGTCGCGTGCAGCGCCGCCTCGATGACCTGGTTCATACGCGCGGTGTCGACGGCGTCGTCGCCACTCGGGAAGTTCTCCAGCGCCGGCCCGAAACGCATCTCGACACCGCGCCCCCAGGGCAGGAAACTGGCGAAGGTCGGGATCACCGGGGCATCGGCGAGACGCGCCATGCGGCCCAGCATGGGCACCGTTGCGGCGGCAACCCCGCAGAAGGGCACGAAGATGCCGCGCTGCCGGCCCGGGTCCTGGTCCGGCAGGTAGTAGAAGGGCGCCCCCTTGCGGATGCGGCGGATGACGCCGCGCAGATCGTCGCGCCGCTCCACGGGGACGCTGCCGAAACGCGTGCGGCCATGCTGCACGGCCGCGTCGATGACCGGACTGCGAATGCGCTGATACATGTAAAGGCCCGGGTGCACCCGCTCGGTGAAGGCCGTGCCGGCGAGATCGAGGCCGACGAAGTGCGGCGTCAGCATGATGACGCCACGCCCCTCCCTTAGAAGCCCGGTGATCTCCGCCTCGTCACGAAAGCGGACCAGGCGGCGCAGCCGGCGCGGGGAGCCATGCCAGGCAATGCCCTGGCTCACGGCGGCGACGCCGAGCCAGCCGAAGTGTTGCCGCACCAGGGCCTCGCGCCGCCAGGTGGACAGTTCCGGCAGACACACCCTGAGATTGGTCCTGGCCACGCGGCGCCGACCCGGCAACACCAGATAGCCGACGCGGCCGAGCCCATGCCCCAGCAGCCACAGCAACGGAAACGGCAGCCGCGCCAGCGCCGCGAACAGGCCCACCACCAACCACGCGGGCCAGTGCCGCGGCGCCCACAGCCGCATGCCCGACGGCTGCCGGTCGCCGCCCTTGGGCGCCGTACTGGGCACGAGGTCGGGCGCGGGGTTGGACCCAGTGTTGGAAGCCGGCTTGACCACAGGACCAGCCCCAAGCCTACTCGAACCAGGTCCGCTCGATGCGCTCGACGTAGGGCAGTTCGGCAAGCCGTCGCAGCACGAGCGCGAAGTCCGGCTGATGCGTGTTGCCGATCACCAGCACTTGGCCGGGGCCGCAACCGATGCGTCCGCGGGCGCCGGGGTACAGCTGGGCACTGGCATCGATGGCGCCGACCTCGGCCGTGAACTGCTCGCCCGCGGGGATGCAAAGCTCGTAATCCACCGCGCGCTTGCCATCGGGCGGCCCCTCCAGCCCCTGCTCGTCCAGCTCGGAGGGATCGAAACCGATGACGGCGCGGCTCGCCGGCACCGGCTCGGCCGCGCGGACATGGGCTGCGGTCAGCCACGGCAACAGCACCAGCGCGGCAATGGCGAGCGCGCGCTGCCCGCGGCCGGGCAGCCGCGGGGCACTGACGGGGTTCAAGACATTCTGCGCAAGCATCGGCGGCGAAAGCGGATCGATCAGGTCACACTGCCGCGGCATGTTCGGCGCAACCGCCATGCAGTTCAAGCCGAAAAGACCGCAGGCGGCGCGGCGGCCGGCGTCACCGCATCAGCCCAGCAGCTTGACCAGCAGGACCACACCCAGGATCAGGGTCATCCCACCCACGGCTCCCCGGATACGCTCCTCCGCGAGCCCCCGGACCGTCGCCGTTGCCATAGGCACCGAGAGGAGCCCGCCCGTGACCAGGGGCAAGGCCAACGACCAGTCGAGCCCGCCCTTCAGCATCAGGTAGGCACCCAGGCCCACCAGACAGGTCAGGGCCTCGGCCATCGAGGTGATGGCCACCGCCTGCTTCGCGGGCACGCCCGACACCACCTGCCCGGAGGTCACCAGCGGCCCATAGCCACCGCCGCTGAGCCCCTTGTTGAAGGCCGCAACCAAGCCGATCGCGAGGATGCCGCCGGCGCGGTAGCGGATGCGCCGGCGCGCCGTCACGAGCGTCATCAGCCCCATCGCCAGGACGATGACGACGATCGCGAGCGTAAACCAGAACGCGGAGATCTTGACCGCGATCAGGACGGCGCCGACGGCACCGACGGCGCTGAGGAGCGCCAGCAAAAGGAAGGTCCGCCGTGCCAGTGCGTTGCGGAAGATATCGACATTGCCGTCGCGGTGATGCATAGCGCCGGCAGCGATGCCGGTGAGAAGCTCGGAGAAGAGCACCGCCGGGACGATCTGCAAGGGCTCGAACCCGGCCAGGAGCAGCAACGGCGTGAGCGTGGTGCCGTAGCCCATGCCCAGGCTCGAGTCCATGTATTCGCAAACCAGGGCGGCCAGGAACACGCCCAGCAGCGCCCAGGTCGTCGGCTCGCCGGCGGCGAGCCCGATCACGCCGGCATCGAGCAAGAACTGGCGCAGCCCAAAGGCCGCCAACGCCAGCAGGATGAGCAGCGCCCACAGGTTGAAGCGGCGGCGATGACCAAGATAGAGATGTTCGAGCGTGGCGACAGCAGCACGGACCATGGGTTGACTCCTGCGGTTGGTGAAGGAATGCCGCACTGTTGGCCGATCAAGTTTCGCGCCATTCAAGGCATGACACTGTCTTTTCGAGGGATTTCGTCAGCAACCCGGATTTAGCCGGGAAAGACGCGCTCATTGCCGGAAAATATCACGGAATTTCAGTTATAAATTCCTGAAATCCCGTTATTCTTCAGGGCATGGAGCACTTTCAACCCATCCTGCTGGAGGTCTGGCGCCGCGCTTGTCGCCAGCCCCACCTCGCCGAGGCGGTCTCCGGCATCACCGAGATCCTGCAACGGCGACTGCCACTGGACCGTCTCGTGGTGCTGGTGCTGGATCAGGGGCACGCCCGGCTCAGGACGGCCGCCGCGGCGGGCGAGGGCGTCGCGCACGCGGACCCCGAGCCGCCCTCCAATCCGGCCCAGGAGCGACTGCTGCGGTGGTGCGCCGAGGAATCCTTGCTGCGCGGACCCGCGGACGAGATCGCGCGGCGGCTTCCGGGGCTGCTCCCGCCGGGCTGGACAGGCGGTATTCTCGCCTCCGGCCTCAGGCTGGCGGACGAACCCCTGGGCGTCCTCGTCCTCGGCGCCACCGGGGTCGACGCCTTTCAGGCACGACACGAGCCGCTCATGGCCGCGCTGCGCGAGCCCATCGCGGTCGCGCTGCGCAACGACCACCAGCTCCGCGAGCTCACCAGTCTGCGCGAGGCGGCGGAGGCCGACCGCCGCTCGCTCCTCTCGCGCCTGGGCCGGCAGGACATCACGGATACCTTGATCGGCGCCGGCACGGGACTGAAGGACGTCATGCGGGGCGTGCAGCAGGTCGCCCGCTCCGGCGCCCCGGTTCTGATCCTGGGCGAGACCGGCTCGGGCAAGGAGGTGATCGCGCGCGCCATCCACACCGGCTCGGCGCGGCCGGCCGGCCCGTTCCTGCGTGTCAACTGCGGTGCCATTCCGCCGGACCTGGCCGACTCGGAGCTGTTCGGTCACGAGCGTGGCAGCTTCACGGGCGCGGCGGGCCGGCGCAAAGGCTGGTTCGAGCGCGCGGACGGGGGCACCCTCTTCCTCGACGAGATCGGCGAGCTGACGCCGGCAGTCCAGGTGCGGCTGCTGCGCATCCTTCAGGATGGCACTTTCGAGCGTGTCGGCGGACAGCAGCAGTTGCGCGTCGACGTGCGCCTGGTGGCGGCCACGCATCGCGACCTCCAGGCCATGGTTCGGGACGGACGTTTCCGCGAAGACCTGTGGTACCGGATCAACGTCTTTCCGCTGCGGCTCCCGGCACTGCGCGAGCGTCGCGAGGACATCCCCGCCATGGCCAGCCATTTCGCCCTGCGCGCCGCCGAGCGGCTCGGCCTGACACCACGGCTCCCGACGCCCGCAGACATGACACGCCTGCTCGCATATCCCTGGCCGGGCAACGTTCGCGAGCTGTCGGCCGTCATCGAGCGCGCGGCCATCCTCGGCGAAGGACACAAGCTGGAGATCGAGCGGGCGCTGGGCACCGGGACCAGCGTCGCCCCCGTTCAGACGAGCGCGCCGGTCGCGAGCGCTCAGAGCGGGATCGAGTCACTCGACAGCGCGACCCGCCGCCACATCGAGCAGGCACTCGCCAGCACCTTCGGCCGCATCCAAGGCCCGTTCGGGGCCGCACGACTGCTGCAAGTCCACCCGGACACCTTGCGCGCCAGGATGCGGAAGCTCGGGATCGATCGAGGCCAGTTCATACCGCGCTGAGCGGCGGCGCGACGGATCACCGAGACAACCACCGCGCCCGCCGTCCGCGCAGCAGGGTGTGGCGCCGGGTCGCGATACCGTCCGGGACCGAAGCGCCACGGCCACTTGATGGCGGTGGGCTGCTACCGCACATCTACAAAGCAGCACCGCTCTGCACCGACCGGCCACAATGTCAGTGTCCAGTGCAGAACCAACCATAC
>NZ_JAJDNQ010000128.1 GCF_022340605.1 Thiohalocapsa sp. | reverse complement strand
CTGGGCCTGTCCGGTTACGCGCTGGTCAGCAAGACGGACTTCAGCTTCATGGGCGGCTTCCTGTTCGCCGGCATGATGGTGGTGCTCGTCGCCATGGTGGCGAGCCTCTTCCTGCACATGCCGGCGCTGTCGCTGGCGGTCTCGGGAGGCATCATCCTGCTGATGAGCGGGTTCATCCTGTTCGACACCAGCCGGATCAAGAACGGCTATGAGACCAACTACATCATGGCCACCTACGGCATCTACCTCAGCATCTTCAACCTGTTCATCAGTCTGTTGCAGATCCTGGGGATCATGAGCGACGACTGACCGCCCGCGGGCGCGCCTGCGCCCGTGCGCGTCAAGACGCCCGGCCCGGCCTACCGGCGCCGGGCTTTTCTTTGCCGCCTGTATACAACCTGACGGAGGGATTGCGCCATGGAGCTGTTCCTGAAGATCGCCGCCGCGGCGGTCCTGATCATGATGCTGTTCTACCTGTGGCCCGCCTTCAAGCAATGGCAGGAACAGGGCCCGAAGGCCCAGAAGGGCGACTGGCAGGCGGCCATCCTGCCGCTCGCGGCCGTGGTCGGCCTGGTGGTGGTGCTGGTGCTGCTGGTGCGATGAGCCAAGGCGCGCGCGGTTTGGCATCGCATCGCGCGCGGTAGCCCGGCGTGTGCGGTATCGCGGGCATCGTCGGCCCCGGGGCCCAGGGGCGCGCGCCGGCGCTGGCGGCGATGCTGCAACGGCTCGCCCACCGCGGGCCGGATCACACCGGCACCCTGCTGCGAGGGGCTTTTGCGCTGGGCCATACCCGGCTCAGCGTCATCGACGTCTCGGCGGCGGCGCATCAGCCGCTTCTGTGCGCCGACGGGCGTTACGCGCTGGTCTATAACGGCGAGTTGTACAACTACCGCGAGACCCGCCGCGAGCTGGCCGCCGCAGGCGTCACCTTCCGCACCGACAGCGACACCGAGGTGGTGCTCGCCGCCTGGCTGCACTGGGGCGCCGAGTGTCTCGCACGCTTCAACGGCATGTTCGCGTTCGCCATCGCCGACCTGGACACGGGGCGGCTGTTTGCGGCGCGGGACCGCTTCGGCATCAAGCCGCTGCACTATGCAGTTGTCGACGGCGCGCTGATCTTCGCCTCCGAGATCAAGGCGATCACGGCCGCCCTGCCGGCACCGCCGCGGTTCGAGCCGGGCAAGCTCGCGGAGCTGCTGCTGTACCGCGAAGCCATCCGGGAGGATCTGCTCGCTGGCATCCATGCGCTGGAGCCGGGCCACGCGCTGGAGCTCACCGACGGTGACCCGGCGACGCTCCAGGTCCATCGCTGGTTCCACGTTTCGGACCTGCCGGACGCCCGGCGCGCCCGCGAGTTGGCCGCGCTGCGCCGGGACGAGCGGCTGGACGCGCTGGAGCGGGTGCTGCGCGAGAGCGTCGAGCGCCACCTGGTGAGCGACGTGCCCGTGGGCAGCCTCTGCTCGGGCGGCGTGGACTCGTCGCTGATGACCGCCTTCGCCTGCCGGCTGCGCCCGGACGTGAGCGTCTATCACGTGGACATCGCCGACCACTCCGAGCGGCGCTGGGCGGAGCAGGTGGCCCGACATCTCGGCATCGACATCCACTATGACCGCCTCACGCGGGAGAACTATCTCGCCGGCTACATCGACGCCATCTGGTACAACGACGCGCCGCTGACCCACCCGCAGAATGTGCCCATCGAGCGCATCAGTGCGCTGGCGCGCCGGCACGGCTGCAAGGTGCTGCTGGCCGGCGAGGGCGCCGATGAAGGCTTCGGCGGCTACGACTGGCGCTACCGCATCCGCTGGAACTGGCTCCAGCTGGCACGGCGCACCGACCTGCTGCGCAAGCTCTACCGCAAGGGCATCTTCGCCCTCACCGATCTCTGGCTGGAGCGGCCGCGGCACGACTTTGTATTCCGCGCCTGGGCGAACCCAAGCGACGTGCTGGAGCAGGTGGCGGACGGTGGCTTTCGCGCCACGCTGGAGCGCGACTGCCGCGCCGCCTACGGCTTCATCGAGGACCCGACCGACCGCGAGATCCAAGCCGCCATGACCGCCGACTACCGCGACTACATCGGCGCCATCGTCCACCAGCAGGACCGCGCCAGCATGCAGGCGGGCATCGAGTCGCGGGTGCCGTTCCTGGATATCGAGGTGGCGCGCTTCGCGGCGAACCTGCCGCGCGCGGACAAGCTGACGCGGCGCGAGTCCAAGCGCCTGGTCAAGGCGCTGGCCCTGCGCCACCTGCCGCGGGCGGTGGTGGAGCGCACCAAGATCGGCTTCGCGAGCCCGGCGGCGGACTATGTGCTGTCGCTGGGGGACGCCTGCTTCGCCGACGGCTTCCTGGCCCGCGAGGGCGTGCTGAGCCCGGCCGAGACCCGCGCCCTGCTCGCGCGCGACGCCGCCAACTTCACGCACATGCTGTACGGACTCGAATTCTGGGGGCGCATGTTCTGCTGGGGGCAAACGGCCGCGGAGCTGCGCGAGCGGTTCGTCGGCTGACGCCTGACAGCGCCGGCGCGCGGCCGCCTGGTGCAGCGCTGAGCGACATGCGGCCGCGAGCCAGAGCCACCAGACTCCCAGTCGGCTGCCCTGAGGCCGCCGACCTTCAGTCGGCTACCCCAGGTTGGGCCTCCTACGTCGGCCAGACCTGCGCGTGCGGCGGCTGCGGCAGGTTCGGAGCGACGGCTTGCCTCGTTTGAGGTGCGTGGGACCACGCCGTCAGCGGCGCTGGAAGAACGACTCACCCTGGTAGCTGAGCACGGCGCCGTCGGCGACGACCCGTTCCAGGCGCAGCCCTTCCCGGCTCTCTTCGTGCTCGGTGAGCTTGCGGCCGTTGATGTAGATGAAGCGGCGCCGCGGGTCCGCGTTGTAAACATGCACCGTCATCGAAAACGGTGGCAGGCGGTTGCGCAGATCCAACGATGGCGCCTGCGGCAGCGGAACCTCGTCCTTCGGCGGGCGAAGCTTCAATGCCGGGGGCGTGGGCAGTGGCGGCGGCGCCCTGGCGGCGCGCTTGGTGGCACTCGGGTCCTGTTTGCGGACCAGCTTTTTGAAGGCATCGATCTCGGCCAGCAGGTCCTGCGGCACCGGCGCGTGCTCGACCGGCGCCGGCCCGCTGGGCAGCGGCTGGCCGGGTGGCGGTGGCGTCGGCAGCGCACGCGAGTCGGCGACGGACGCCGAGGTTCGCGCGCCGTCGCCCAGCACGGCCCGACGCAACTCGTCGGCGCCTCTCGGCAACGGCTGACCGTGCTTGGGGGGCGCCGGCACCACGAGCACTTCCGGCTCCACGCTCAGGCTGTCCGGATCAGTCAGCGACAGCGGTCCGGTGGGCGCGGCTGCCGTGCGCGGCGGCTCGGCGCCCGCCCCGGGCGGCGGCGGGGCGGTGTTGGCGCCGGACAGCGGTGCGGCGGCGACGGGCGGGCCGGCGGCTGGTGTCGCGGTCTCCGGCGGCGGCAGATCCAACGCGGTCGCCGGTGCCGCCACCACCGGCGTGCTCGGCTCCGGCGGCGGCTGCATCGACCGGCTCGGCGCCGGGCGGGCAGATGCGACGTCCACGGATGGCCCCGCGGCGATCGGCTGTTCCCCGTGCGGGCTCTGAGGTGTCGGCGCGGGCAATGCCACTGCCGCGCTGCGCTGCGCGCGCTCCGTTGGCACCAAGCCCAGACCACGCAGCATCAGGAAGCCCGCGGCACCCAGGGCCAGGAGCGCCAGCAACAGCGCCAGATAGGCCCATGGGCGCCGGCGCGGCGGCTCCATGGGCACGTCGATGCCGAAGCCCTGGACACGTGGCACCTGGCCGAGCTCCCGGTCGCTCTGGGACTTCTTGAGGGCTTCAAGGATGTAGGACATGGACCCGGAGGCCTGGGGCGTGGCAGCGGTTACGGAGAATGGGACAGCCGCGGCGCATCCAGGTCCGCCAGGACGTTGCTCAACATGATGAGCGTGCGCGGCCCGGCGAGCCCATCGCTGTTCAGGCCATGCGCCTGTTGGAAGGCACGTACGGCCGCGACGACATCGGCATCGTAACGCGCCGGATCGACGGTGAGCTCACTGCCCGGCAGCCGCGCGAGCCGCTCGCGCAGCCAGGCGATGGCATCGGCGGAATCGCTACTGGCGATGACGCGCCCCCCGAAGGGCGGCGTGCGCCACAGCAGCAGGTAGTCGCCAGACCAGCGCTCGTCCAGCAGGGCGATGGGCACGCGCATGGCCACCCCATCGCGATACAAGAGGGCGTGCTCGTCGTCGAGGCCGCCCACGACGACGTAGCCCGACTTGTTTTCCCCCAGCGTGAGCTTCAGCGCCGCGGGCCGATCGAACCGGCGCAAGTCCGACCAGCGCCCCTCACTGCGCTCGCAGGCCAGCGCGAAGGCCGGCACCGCGGCGCAGTCCAGCCGACGCACGCCGGGAGCGGTCTTGATACGCCAGCGGCTGAGCAGCTCGTCCACCACCGCGTCCTCGTCCAGCAGCGCCCGCCCCAGCGCGTCCGCGCCCAGGATCGGGACCTCCGGCGCCGTGTTGACGCGGGCCATGGCGATGCGTGGCGTCGGGCGCCCGGCCGTCTGCGCGGGCGGCGCTTGGACTGGTGGCGCCGGCTCCGCGGCGTCGGCGGTCTCGTCGGCCGTTGTCTTGCCAGCGCCGGTATGGGCCACGGCCAGCGCCGGCCGCATCGCTGCCTGCGTGGCTGGCGCTTCTGTACGAGCGGTTGTGGCGGAGGCATCCGGTGCTGGCGGCGCGGCAGCCGCCCTGGCGTTGGCGGGCGCGTCGGCGCGGAGCCGCGCGGCATTCTGACCCGGCTCGGCATCATCACCCCGCGGCGGTACCAGACGGACACTGCTGGCGGCGAGAGGTGGTTGCGGTGGATCGGGCTGTTGCGAAGCCGTTTCGTCGGCCTCGGCGAGCCGGTCGCCACCTGCATCCGCGAGGCTGGCCGTGGTTGCAGCGACAGCGACCGGCTTGGAAACAGACGGCCCGCCCTCCGGCCAGCCGACGACGGCGGTCCATTGCGCCGATAGGTGCTGGGGCAGCCACCGCGGCAGATCCGAGGCGCCGATCCACACGCCGAGCGCCAGGGCGGCCAGCACGGCGGCGGCGGCGCCCAGCACGCCGCGCCGCCGCGGCCGCGCCGGATCGGTGCGGTCGATCACCTCGCGCGCCGCGGCGTCGACGATGTCAGGTGTCACCTGCAGGCGCCGCGACACCGCGGCGCCGAGGAGCGCCCGGTCGCACAACAGATTGATGAGCCGGGGCACACCGCCGGTGCGACGGTGCACCCGCTTCAGCGCCTTGGGCGTAAACAGGGGCCGGTCAACGCCGGCGACCGCGATGCGATGCTCGATATAGGCGGCGGTCTCCCTGGCGCCGAGCGGCGTCAGGTGGTAGCGGGCGGTGATGCGCTGGTTGAGCTGGCGCAGCTCGGGGCTCGCGAGCAGCGTGCGCAGCTCCGGTTGGCCGATGAGGAAGATCTGCAGGAGCTTCTGCTTCGACGTCTCCAGGTTCGTCAGCAGGCGGACCTGCTCCATCACCTTCGGGCGCAGATTCTGCGCCTCGTCGATGATCACGACGGGCCGGCGGCGGCGCGCGTGGGCGTCGAGCAGGAAGCGGTTCAGCTGGTCGAGCATCACCTTCACCGACGGCTCGCCGGCGGGCAACTCCACGCAGAATTCGTCACAGATGGCGTGCAGGAGCTCGGCCGCGGTCATGGCCGGATTGACCACCAGGGCGACATCCACGCCCTCCGGGAGCTGCTCCAGGAAGGCGCGGCAAACGGTCGTCTTGCCGGTACCCACCTCGCCGCTCAGCAACACGAAGCCGCCGCCGTCGCCGGCGCCATAGAGCAGGTGCGCCAGCGCCTCGCGATGCTGCCCACTGAGGAACAGGTACTGCGGGTCCGGCGTGATGGAGAAGCTGGGCTCTTTCAGGCCGAAGTATTTCGGGTACACGCTTGTCTCGCTGGCTCACGCCGGTGGCGGCGGGCCCGGCGTCGGCGGCGGGTGGCTCGCCCTATGGGACATCGAACGAACTGATGCCGATATCTCCACAAAATATAGAGAAAAAACCCCAAGGTTGCACGCGGCTTATACACGCCCGCGGCGCGTGCGGCCCGCGCCGACGGACAGGCCGCGTTATCATGCACCGCAGCCTGTTCCGGTCTCGTCACCCCATCCATGCCTCAGCCGAACCACCAGCCGCTGATTCTCTGCGCCTTCGGCGACGTGATGCTGCATGGGCGCTACCAGGAACGCGCGGATGCCGGCACGGCCGATGCGGTGCTCGCGCCGTTGGCTGCGCTGCTCGCGGATGCGGACTTGGCTGTCGGCAACCTGGAGACGCCGCTCACCCGTACCGACGCCGCACGCGCCGACAAGCTCTGCCTGCGCGGAGACCCGGTCTACGCCGGCTGTCTTGCCAGGGCCGGGGTATCAGTGCTGAACCTGGCCAACAACCATTGCATGGACTTCGGCGCCGAGGCGCTCGCAGAGACCCGCGAGCTGCTGGGCGCCGCTGGCATCGCCTGCACCGGCGCCGGCGCCAACCTCGCGGAGGCCATGGCGCCGATCGTCATCGAGCGTCGCGGCGTTCGCGTCGGCCTGCTTGGCGCCTGCGACCCGCTCACCAAGCCCGCACCGCCGGCCACCGGCACGTCCGCCGGCATCGCCCCGTTGGACCCGGATGCCGTGCTCGCGGCGGTTGATCGGCTGCGCCCGCGGGTGGACCACGTCATCCTGATGCTGCACTGGGGCCTGGAATACAGCCCGTTGCCGACGCCAGAACAGGTGGCCTTCGGCGATACGGCCTGCGCGCGCGGCGTGTCGGTGATCCTCGGCCATCACAGCCACTGCATCCAGGGCGTGGAGCAGCGCGGCGCTGCCGTGGTCGCCTACAGCCTCGCCAACCTCACCGACGACGGCGTGGATTTGAAGACCCCGCAGCGGCATTACCTGGCGCCGCTCACGGACGTGGACCGCGAGTCGTTCCTGCTGCGGCTGGCGCTGCACAAGGATCACGTCGAGCTGCTCGACCCCGTGCCACTGTGGCTGGACGACGCCGGACGACCCACCCGCGCCAGCGGCGAACTGGCCGAGAAGATCCGCGCCACCCTCGCGGGCTGCACCGCGCGGTTGGCCGACACCGGTGATCTGGAAGCGTACTGGGCGGACAGCGTCATTGAGCGGCGGGTGGCCGGGCCGCTGATCTCCTGGTGGCGGGACGGCAGCCTCTGGGACAAGATCCGCCGCTTCCGCCCGGGCCAGTTGGTCTCGGCGTGGCTGCTGCTGTCTACCTATCTCAAGGTCCGCTTATCGCGCTCCGGGGAGCGCTGGCTCCTGTACAACGAGCGCAACGACACCCGGCCCATGCCGACGGTGCGTGAGCCGCGCGGCGATTCCGGCGCGACCGGACCCAGCGCCAACTGACTGGCCGGGCTTGCCTGGAACGCGACAACTAGCCTGACACAGGGGGCGTGTAGCCGCGCCGAAGCCTCGGTAACGCCGGCATGGCGGCTTCGCTTTGGGACGGTGACGTATTCCGTGTAGGTCGGGTTAGCGCCGCGTAACCCGACGCTGGGCGCCAGTAAGGGCGCCAGTAAGGGCGCGAGTAAGCCGTTGATTGTCGGGTTACGCTATCGCTAACCCGACCCACGATCCGCTGGATTTGGGCGTTGCGAGCAATACTTTTGCGGTCGCTTCGCTGATCCGCCCTGCACGAGCCTTCTGAATCTTGGCGCAGCCGTAAAAGCCTGACACCAGGGGCGATGCCCGAACCTACCATCAGCACCATCATCCCGGCGCATAACGCGGCAGCCCACCTCGGGGACTGTCTGGACAGCGTGCTGGCGCAGCGCGGCGCCTTCGGGCACGAGATCATCGTCGTCGACGATGCCTCCACCGATGCCACGGCCCAGATCGCAATGAGCCGGCAGGGCGTGCGCCTGCTGCGGCTGCCGGAGAATCGCGGCCCGTCAGCGGCACGCAACCACGGCATTGCCGCCGCCACCGGCTCGTTCATCGCGTTTCTGGACGCCGATGACCGCTGGCCGCCGGGGCGACTGACCGCCGGGCTCCAAGTGCTGGAGGCGCACCGCGACGTGGATCTCGTATTCGGCGACTGTGCGATGTTCGACGCCGGCGGCGAGCGCATGGCGTCCTTCTTCGCCGATGCCGGTCTCGATGAGCGGTTCTGGGGCGATGCGCTCTTGATCCCGGATCAAGACCTGAAGCTTTTCCGGCTCAATTACGTCCCCACCGGCGCCGTGCTGGTGCGCCGCGCGCCGCTTGCCGCCGTCGGCGGCTTCGACGAGTCGCGGCGGCTGGTGGAGGACTTGGAGCTGTGGCTGCGCTTGGCGCAGGTCTGCCGCTTCGCGCACATTGCGATGGTGTGTCAGCACAAGCGCAGCCACGCCGCCTGCGTCTCCAACCAGCGCGAGGCCATGGCGCTCGCGAACCTCGAGGTGCTCGGCGAGCACTGGCAGCGGCGCCGAGGCGAGTTGCGCCGACGCGGGCTGCGCATGCGCCGCTACTTCGCCTACGAGTATTGCCTGCTCGGCGACCTGCGCGAGCGCGCCGGCGATGCCCGGGGCGCCCGGCATTGGTACCAGCGCGCGCTGCGCACCGTGCCGTCGCCGCGACCGCTCTATTACTGGCTGCGCACGCTGTTGCCGGCAGCGCTTGGGCAACCGGCACCGAGCAGAGACCCGTGAACGGTCTGCTCGGCGGCAAGGACCTCGGCGCGGGCGACCTGGCGCGCTTGGCGCACTTCG
>NZ_JAJDNQ010000122.1 GCF_022340605.1 Thiohalocapsa sp. | reverse complement strand
GGCGGATTCGCAGTCATCGGCGTCACCATCTTTATCCAGCTTGTGATATTCCCCAATGATGGGCATGTTTGCAACGACGCGCTTGCGTCTGTCGGTAGCGCATACGCCAATGCGGCAATGGTAAAGCACCTCGATGGCCTCTCGGATCTCCGCGGGTGTCAGATGACGTTTGCGCGCAGCGAGCAGCTTGCGAATCTGGTAGATCGTGCAGACCACACCGGCCATTGGCGTCGACGCGTTCGTCTGCTCGGTGTAGAAGCCTTGTGCCTGTTGACACGCCTGGTAGCGCAAGGCGGACTCCACGAGCTGTTCGCGCTCGCTCGGATAGATGTCAATGCCGAGGTGCCCGTCCACCTTGACACGCGCGGCGCGAACCAGCAGGCGATACTCCCGGCCGGAGTACTCGAACACCCGTTCGTAGTCCGGCAGGTCGCCATGCTCGTTGCGCATCGCTGCCTGCTGGTTGCGCGGAATGCCGTACTTGGGCAGCGCATCCCAAAACGCGAGCGTATTGGACAGATTGCGCTGCTCGGCTTCGTCGCGGGAGATGAAGGTCTGGTAACCCTGCATCACTCTGCCTCGGAAATCCTCGGGCGCGGGCCTCGCCCATACGGCGTCTTCGCGCAGCTGGGAATCCTGCGCGTCCCAATCCAACTCGCCCTGCTCCGGCGGACTGCGCTTACGCATGGGCGTCCTCCTGCCCGTCGGGCGCCTCGATCCGCAACGCCACGGTCACGCGCAGCACCTCTAACACGGCCAGCAGCGTGCGCAGCTTCGGCAGCCGACTCCCCCGCTCGATCGCGGAAATCTGCGACTGCGCGATACCGACGCGCGCACCAAGCTGGCGCTGGCTGAGACCCCGAGCGCGGCGCAATCGCCGCAGTTCCGGGCCGAGCGCACGCAGCCTCGCTTCGGCACCGAGCCGTGTTGTATCGCCCAAGCGATACCATTTATCTCCTTCAGGGCTTATCGCCGACACGATCAGGGACTCTCCATCGACGCAGTTGTGGCGGGCAATTATCATGTCGCCCGGCCGCGCTCATGGGCGGCGCTGTGATAACCCATCCCCCCACCTAAATCCGAACACACAACAATGACGGGATTGATGCAGCACCGACTCGACGGCAGCCGATTGCGCTCCGCGCGCTTGGCGGCCGGGCTGTCCCAAGCTGAGCTTGGTAAGCGCGTGGGCGTCGTGCAGTCGCACATCTCCGGCATGGAGATCGGGGACCGCACACCGTCGATGGAGGCACTGCGCATGCTCGCCGGAGCGCTCGGGGTGTCCATCCATTGGCTCTGCGGCGAGGATGTCGCGCACGCTGGACTGCCGCCTCACCTGCGACCCGAGGCACTCTTCGAGGACGAGGGCGCGAGCGCGGGGCTGATCGCGCTGGCCGGGGATGCCAAGCTGATCTCGGTCCTGGAGATACAACCCGAGGAGTGGGGCATGCTGCGCTCGCTGGCGTGCCCCCGGCTGACCAAGGAGGGGTACTTGTCGGTGCTGCTCGCGATTCGCGGCCACACGTGACGGCACGCGCGAGCGAGCGAGCGAGCGAGCGAGCGAGCGAGCGACTATGACGCGACTATGACGTGTTTTCGGCAACCCCTGCGCAACGGCGCACATTTGTGGCGATTTGCGCGGGGCATCGCGCGCTAAGTCTCTGTTTTTGCTTACGCCACTATGTGCCGGTTGCGTTCGTAATGCGTAGGTCCGCGGTTCGAATCCGCGCACCGGCTCCACTCCCATCTCAAGTACCCCCTGACCCTCCCACTGGCCCCTGGCCCGCACGTGACATCGCGGCCATTGGCCGTCGCGCCCATCCTCGGCCAACCCGTCCAGTTCCGCGCGCCCGGTGTGGCGTCCTGCTCCAGCGCACGGACCGCGTCGCACCGCCTGGCGACTTGAAGCGCAGATGTCCAGCCTGCCCGCAGTGCGGCCCATAACGCCAGCCCCCGTCGCTTTGCCCGACGACACTCCCAGGGGGGCGGCGGCCGGCGTGTCGCCCTCCAGGGCGTCACGGCCAAAGATCGATCCAAGATCTGTCTCGGAATTTTCGCGTCGCAGCGTTAGAGAGATGCCGATGTGTCGGCGTTTCCCGTGCCGGGCACGACGGCCCTCATTTTCACCGGACTAAGGCGCTGAAAACAGCACCGCGCCGCGCTGCCCGCGACGGCACACGGCCATGAGTCCGCGTTGACCTCCGACAACAACGGCAAGATCCGACTCCCTCCGTATAACCCTGATGATGGCGAAAGTGATTCACTTGCAGCAGGCTGCTGCCCAAAGGCAGCACAGCACTGGGAAGTTCCCCATCCCAACTTTTGTCCGCAGCCTAACGAACACTACGACGCGCGGTCATAGGCATGTCTGCACGTTTGCGCCACCATTGTGACTAGAATACGGGCGACAGTGTGATCGAACATGAAGCAGCACGGAAACCGCCCGGTTTCTGAACAGGTTTCTGAACAGGTTCGAGCTCCGTGCCGATGCTTGTCGGAAGGGCCAATAATCGGCGTCCCCCTAAAGCAGCGAACGCAGAGGGCAGGTAATGAAACTATACAGGCTTGTCGGGTTATCAGGATTGCTCTTGCTTTCACTGGCCAACGCAACTTTCGCGGAGAACAAGGCAACCATAGCCGCAGACAAGTGTCTCCTGGATGCCAATGTCGCTCGCGCAAGTTGCACGCGCCCGGCCAAATACAAGGTGTCCACCAATAGACTCACTGGTGAGGTTAACGCAACCTGCGAATGCAAGGGCATCAGCAACGCAAGCGTTGCACCTGGCTCGACAATAAAGGTGCAACTCAACGAACAGTGCAAGGTATCAACAGGCAATGCCAATGTAAACTTGTCGGGCTATGCCAAGTTATCCGCAGACCGCCGTAACCTAGTCGTTAAGTGCACCGGATTCATACCCCTGAACTTCTAGCGAAGCGCCGATCACTCGCCGCTCCACCATGGCGCGCACACGTCAAGACTCGCATGCGGCACCAAATCCGTCGATGCATTCTCCTACCCGTCACGCCGGGTCTGCCCCCTCGGGCTGCTTGAGCGAAATCCCTCGCTCCAGCGGTCCGGTTGACGCGCCAGCCGCGCGCGACGGCCGCCTCTCCGTCTGTCACCGCATCCAGCCCGAGCCCGTAGACGATCGGACGGTGTTCCGGGACGGACTTCCGCATGGGGTGATGGGCTATTCCCCGTTGCGGCCCGCCGCCCCTCAGGGACATGCCAAGCGGCCCGGGCCGCGCCCGCCAACGCGGACGACGAGGACTCACGCCAATGCCGCATACTTCTCGCGAGGACCATCCGGCCCGCTGAGCTTCCCGGCATAGCACCCGGCGCTCCCTGCGCGCCGCGTTGCCGAGCCGCACACCCCGGACACGGCGGACGGAACGACCGCTTCCCCGCCGCCTCCGCCCGCACCCCGCCGTCCGGTCGGCAGCAAGTCGTCTATCAGCGATAGGCCCAGGTCTAAATACAGACAATTACTGCATCTATAGCAAGGGTACTTCCAATGCCCTAACACGGAGTTACCCCCTCTCTTCCATCCTACAGGAAGCCTATCACCTGACCCCAGACTCCTATGAGATCCTGACGCTACTGTCGCTGACTCGTGTATTGCACGCTACCCAGCGCCGACCGCCTTCGAACTGGAGTTGCGGCTGCGCACAGCTTGCGGGCATCGCCCCGTCGTCGCCACCGCACTTCCCCTGACCATACACCGACGCCCATGCTTCATCCTCGACTCGCCTGACCATGAGCCCCGGCCTGCATTACGCCAAGCCGCCCGTTCACTGACCCACTGATCCAAACGCGTGCCCCCTTTCTCCAGGACGAGGGACCGGTTCCGTGACCAATGCCACCAACCCCTTCGTGACGTGTCCCGAGACAGCGGTGACCTATGCCCTGTGGCGTACGCGGGCGTCACCTCCACTCCACAACGCCGTCTGGAATGGCGCGTTCGCGGTAGCGCATATCGGAGACCCGCACGGACTGTCCGCCGAGTGATGACAGCGTTTCACGCAAAGCAACGAGCGTCGAGCCTTCGCCTAGTCGCACAGGGGGTGCTACTAATGTTCGCCAGCGTGTGCTTGCATATCGCATCAGCGCAGGAAGTCATCGTCAATCCCGCGCTGGGCATTTCACAGCTTGATCTCGCCACCTTACGCGCGATTTTCGGCATGCATCTCTCTGAATGGCCAAACGGCACCAGGGTGACCGCATTTGTCATGGAGCCCGACTCCAAGCTACACGCACGATTCGCCAAGAACGTGCTGCGGGTATTTCCATACCAACTGGAGCAGGCATGGGACAGACTCGTGTTCTCTGGAACCGGCCAGGCTCCGCTGGTCGTGCACTCGCCGGAAGAGATGAGGCGCCGCGTTGCCGCGACCCCGGGCGGGATCGGCTATCTCCCGTCCGGCTACCCGGCCGACAGCGTAGTCCAGGTGGAGATATTCAAACAATGAAGCGCGCAACGTTCCTGGTGACCTTGGCATGCTTCGCGCCTCTGGCAGCGGGGGCGGGGCTGCCGCAGTCCCTGCAGATACACGGCTTCGCCGCCCTCAACCCAATATCCACCAGCGGCAACAACTACTTCGGCAAGACCGATGATACGGTCTCTCTGGAATTCTGGGAGCTCGGCCTCAATGCTTCCTGGCGGCCGCTTACAGACCTTCTCATTTCTGCACAAGTCGCCTCGCGCCGTGCTGGAGACGAGGACCAAGGCACGCCTCGGCTCGACTACGGCTTGGTTGGCTATTCCTTTGTCAATAATCAGACCCTGGAGGCAGGCTTGCGTGCCGGCCGGGTGCTGAATCCGCTCGGATTCTTCAATGAAACGCGTGATGTAGCGTTCACCCGTGACAGCATTCTCCTGCCACAGTCCATCTATGACGACCGCACGCGGGATTCCTCGTTTTCTTCCGACGGGGCGCAGCTCTTCGCGAACTATCGCAGCCCCGTGGGCGATTGGTATCTGCAGGTAAATGCCGGGACGCCCCGCACAGACGACAGCGCCCGAACCGAGCGCGCCATATTGGGCGCCGACCTGCCTGGCAGGTTCACCGGCGACACCTCGGTGCTGGGCCGATTGATCTACGAGCGCGATGGCGGACGCTGGCGAGTTGGCGTCTCCGCCGGTTCGGTGCGGCTCCACTATGATCCCAAGCTTCCAAAGGGCGTTCTCCGCCAGTCCTTTCCGGGTGAAACCGACTTTCGCCCCCTGATTTTCTCATTCCAATACAACGCAGAGAAGTTCTCGCTGACCAGCGAGTTCGGCACTCGCCAACTCAAGACACGGGGCTTCAATAGAGGCGAGACGAGCACAACCGGCGAGGCTTCCTATATTGAAGCGCTGTATCGCTTCACGCCGAAATGGGAGGGCTTTGTCCGCTATGACCGACTGTTTGTCGACCGGCAGGACAAAAGCGGGCAGCGCTTTGTCGCGGCAAACTATCCGTTTGTACGCCCGGCGTATTTCCGCTTTGCGAAGGATCTGACTGCTGGTATCGCTTGGCGCCCAAAGAAATGGATGCTGCTTCGCGCCGAGTTTCACTATGTCAATGGCACGGCGTGGCTGCCGCTTGCGGACACCCAGGATTTCGACGACATCCAGCAGTATTGGTCGATCTTCGCGCTTCAGTTCGCCGTACGCTTCTAAGCCATGGACCGCAACCGAGAGATATTGCATCAACTGTCGCGCAGCGCGCCGGGGGACCCCATGTTCAGCTTGAAGTGGAAGGCGCTCTTGGCGATGAGTGTCGTGCTTCTCTTGCTCGTTGCGGCATTTTCCGTGTCTATCGAAGCCACACTCGACGGACAGTTCGAACGGCAGCAGCGCTTGGTTGATCACGCGCGCATCGAGGCGCTCAATGGATTGGTCGAGAATGCCAAGGCGGCGTTGCTGCGTATGGCGAGCGTCTCGGATTCGGTGCAGGGCATGGCGACGGCGTTGAGCAGTCAAGACGCCGCGGCAATCAGCTCGGCGTTCAGCGTGCCATGGAGTGAGCTCGAGCTCGAGGCGGGACTGGTGGAGGCCGCATTCTTCTCCAATGACGACAGGCTCCTGGCGCGCTTTGGCACCCCTGACGAATCGGTCATTACAAAGCAACAGGTCCGCAGCTGGGTGAAGGAGGTGCAAAGGACGGAGCGGCCCGTGACGGATCTCCTCTGCGCCAGCGACTGCAGGCTGTATGCGGTTGCGCCGCTTCTTGTCGACGGCAGGCAAATCGGCGCTGTCATGTTCGCGTCGCCGCTAAGCGACGTCGTTTCTTCGTTTTATCAGGTGACCAACACGGATATCGCGCTGTTGCTGCGGGAGCGCGCCGACAAGGCCCGCACAGACCCGCTGCTGGTTCCACAGTGGCGCATGGCCGTGCCCATGATAACGAGTTCCCGTCTTCGCTATCCGCTCTTGTTGGACGCCGCGAGGGACTACACCCTCGAAGCATTGCAAACGGGCGCCGTGAAACAGTTCGGTCCTGCGCAATTTCGGATCATTGCAGTACCTGTTAGCCGGTTTGCTCCTGCGGGCAGCGCTCGTTGGCTGCTGATTGACGACGTTACCGAGGCGATGGCAGAGATTCGGGCCGTCATCAACAGGAACTGGATCTACGGGATCTGCGGCCTCGCAATTGCCGAGTGCGTGCTCGCGCTCCTGCTTTGGCGCCCGCTCTCGCGCCTGCGCGCCACCGCTGAAACGTTGCCACTGCTGGGGCAAAGCGCGTTTGAGCTCACGCGGTCGATCATCGGGACCCGGCGCGCGAGAGGGAGATCGCTGTTCGCGGATGAGAGCGATTTGCTCGACGACACGGCAACCTCATTATCCCACCGACTCGAGTTCCTCGAACAGACGGTGACTTCACGAACGGAGCGGCTGCGCTCACAGGCGCATCAGTTGCGCCAGGACCGAGACTTTATCCAGCGCCTGCTCGACACCGCGCAGGCGGTGATCCTGACGCAGGATCGGGACGGCCGCGTGCTCAGCCTGAATGCTTTCGGGTCGCAGTTGCTGCGTGTCCGGGCGGATGTACACGAAGTCGTATGGAACTTCGACGACGCGATGGGCGCGAAGGCAGGTAGGGAGACGATCCGGCGTGCCCTGAACGAGGTCGCGGACGGCACGCGCTCAACCTTCCAGCACGACGCGGCAATGCGGGTGTCGGATGGTGAGTGGCGGGATATCGCCTGGCGTCATTCGCGCTTGCATATTGGAAGCGAGCAACCCGCGATCCTGTCCGTTGGGCTCGACGTCAGCGAGCAGCGCAAGGCTGAGCGGGAGATCGCATGGCTGGCAGACCACGACCCGCTGACGAACTTGTTCAACCGGCGCCGATTCCAACGGGAGCTGGAGCGAACGCTGACGGAGGCCGCACAATACGACCACACCGGCAGTCTGCTGTATCTGGATCTCGACCAGTTCAAGTTCATCAATGACTCGGGCGGCCATGCCGTCGGTGACGCGTTGCTCAAGGCAGTGGCGCGGACGGTTCGCAAGGCGGTGCGCTCGACCGACATCGTCAGTCGGCTCGGCGGCGATGAGTTTGCGATTCTGCTGCCGCAGACGGATCAGGTTGGCGCCACCACGCTCGCCGAGAAGATCAGAACCGCACTGCGCGCGCTACACGTCGAGGTCGGCGGCCGTCCCCACCGCGTGACCACCAGCATCGGTGTCGCCTGTTATCCGGAGCACGGCATCGATGTGCACGATTTGCTGGCGATCGCTGATCTGGCGATGTATCAGGCAAAGGCCGGCGGGCGCGATCAGTGGCAGTTGTATTCGGCCGAGACCATGGGCCGGGACTTCATGCGCGGTGTACTGACGACGAAGACCATGATCGAGGAGGCGCTGGCGGAACACCGGTTCGAATTGCACTATCAGCCGATTATGGACCTACGCTCGGGCGCGGTGTCGCACGTGGAGGCGCTGCTGCGGCTGAGGCTTCCGAGCGGCGAACTGGTGCCCCCGGACGAATTCATCAGTGTTGCGGAGAGGACTGGCGCAATTCGCGAAATCGACAAGTCGGTGTTGCGGCTCGCTGCCGTGGAGATTGAACAGTTCGTTGACGCGGGCTTCGACCTGAAAGTCTCCGTCAATCAATCGGCGTACGCGTTTGGCGACCCCGGATTTTCCAGCGGACTGGCACAGATGATGACTGAGCACCCGTCCGTGTCTGGGCGCTTGATCTTGGAGATCACCGAGTCAGCCGCCGTTATGGATGTTACGGCGACCAATGAAATCTTTCGCACTGTGCAGGAGCTGGGTTGCCAGCTCGCGATCGACGACTTTGGCACCGGCTTCTCGTCACTGAAATATCTCAAGCAGTTGCGCGTGGACTATATCAAGATCGACGGTGTATTCGTCAGGGAACTCGTCGACAACCCGGACGATCAGGTATTGACGCTCGCGGTGGTGGAGCTTGCGCACATGTTCGACATGAAGACGATCGCGGAGCACGTGGGCAGGCAGGACGTTTGCGAGTGGCTCCGTACCCATGGCGTCGATCTGGCGCAGGGGTACTTGATCGGGCGGCCTTTGCCAAGAGCGGAGTTTGTCGAGCGCTTCTGCCAGGGAGTGAAGGCCGCTTCGGTCAGATAACCGCCAGATCAGCGTTCCAGGCGGAGATTGCGTCGGGGCCATCGGCGCTGGCGCGGGCTCCCTCCCACGCTATGATGACAGGCCCCGACCGACGGGGCACCCATCCATCGGCGTTTCCGGTGCGGCGCAGGAGGCGCCGCCGTTGTCGACGCCGCAAGGTGCTGAAGTGTAGGAATCCCGAAGCCGCCCATCTCTGAGCAGGTGCGAATTCCGCCCCGATGCAGGTTCGGATTCCGGCCCGACTCGGCGCAGGATGGCCGATGATGGGCGCGTGCTCAGCGGCGAAGCGGACGACTTGCCCCGTTTCCGGCCGCGAGTTTCCGGCGACATTGGCGTCGGGCGGGCGGCTCCGGCTCCCCCGCCGCTCCCCATCAAGCTACAATCGGGGCGTTTTGCAGCCGTATCTCCGCGATGCCCATCCACATTCTCGGTCTTTCCGCTTACTACCACGATAGCGCGGCCTGCCTGCTGCGCGACGGCGAGATCGTCGCCGCCATTCAGCAGGAGCGCTTCTCGCGCAAGAAGCACGACGCCCGTTTCCCGACGGAGGCCCTGAGCCGCTGCCTCGATATCGGCGGCATCGGTCTCGGCGAGGTGGACCATGTGGTCTTCTACGACAAGCCGCTGGTGAAGTTCGAGCGGCTCCTGGAGACTTATCTCGCCTATGCGCCACGTGGACTGCCGTCGTTTCTGAAGGCGATGCCGGTGTGGCTGAAGGAAAAGCTCTTCCTCAAGGACCTGCTGCAGAAGGAGCTGGCCGCGCTGCCGGGCGCACCCGCCAGGGACGCGCTGCCGCCGCTGCTCTTCGCCAACCACCACCAGTCCCATGCCGCCTCGGCCTTCTTCCCGAGCCCGTTCGAGCGCGCCGCGGTGCTGTGCATGGACGGCGTCGGCGAGTGGGCAACCACGTCCGTCTGGCTTGGCGAGGGCAACCGGCTGGTGCCGGAGTGGGAGATCCAGTTCCCGCACTCCCTGGGGCTGCTTTACTCCGCGTTCACCTATTACACCGGCTTCAAGGTCAACTCCGGCGAGTACAAGCTGATGGGCCTCGCCCCCTATGGCAAACCCAGATACCGTGATCTGATCCTCGAGCACTTGCTGGCGCTGAAGGACGACGGCACCTTCCGCATGGACATGCGCTATTTCAATTACGCCAACGGGCTCACCATGACCAGCCGCGCCTTCGAGAAGCTGTTCGGCGGCCCGCCGCGGCGGCCCGAGTCGCCCGTTACCCAGCGCGAAATGGACCTGGCGGCGTCCATCCAGGCCGTGACGGAGGAGGTCGTGCTGCGACTCGGGCGCACCGTGCACCGGGAGCTCGGGCAGGACCGGCTCTGCCTCGCCGGTGGCGTCGCGCTGAACTGCGTCGCCAACGGCCGGCTGCTGCGCGAGGGACCGTTCTCCGAGATCTGGGTGCAGCCGGCGGCAGGCGATGCCGGCGGTGCACTGGGGGCGGCGCTCTCGGTCTGGCACGAGTACCTGGAGCAGCCGCGAGAGGTCACCGCGGGGCGTGACCGCATGCGCGGGTCCTACCTCGGGCAGGCGCACGGCAACGACGAGATCGAGGCATTCCTGCGCGACAACGCCATCCCCTATCACCGGCTCGACGACGCCACGCTCATGCCGAAGCTCGCCGAGATGTTGGACGCGGGTCAGGTCATCGGCTGGTTCCAGGGGCCCATGGAATTCGGCCCGCGGGCGCTGGGCGGGCGCTCCATCATCGGCGACCCGCGCAACACTGAGATGCAGTCGGTGATGAACCTGAAGATCAAGTACCGCGAGTCGTTCCGGCCCTTCGCGCCTGCGGTCCTCGCCGAGCAGGTGTCGGACTGGTTCGAGCACGCAGCGCCCAGCCCCTACATGTTGATGGTGGCCCCGGTTGTGGAGTCCCGCCGGCTATCGATGACACCCGAGCAGGCGCGGCTCTTCGGTATCGACAAGCTCAAGGTGCCCCGCTCCCAGGTGCCGGCCATCACTCACGTCGACTACTCCGCCAGGCTGCAAACGGTGCACAAGGAGACAAACCCGCGCTTCCATCGGCTCATCGAGACCTTCGCCGAGCGCACCGGCTGCCCGATGGTCGTCAACACCTCGTTCAACGTCCGCGGCGAGCCCATCGTCGCCACCCCCGAGGACGCTTACCGCTGCTTCATGCGCACGGAGATGGACGCCCTGGTGCTGGAGAACTGCCTGCTGCTGAAGCCGGAGCAACCGGCCACGGAGCGTGACGAGCGCTGGCGCGACGAGTTCGAGCTGGACTAGTAAGCTTGCGCCAAATTCCTGTGGCCACTGGCTCCAGACGCTTCGGGATCGAAGTCGATCCGATCCCGAGCTCGATCTTGCACCGGCCAGCAGTGGTTAGCCGCATTTCGGCGCGGTTGTACTCGCGCCCGGAGAGACAGACGATGCACGAGATTCCGGAGCTGGACGCCAAGGGCCTGCGGCACTTCGCACTGACCACGGCGGGCATCCTTGTCGGCCTGTTCGGGGTGGTGCTGCCCTGGCTCGGCGGGCTCGGCTGGCCGCTCTGGCCCTGGGTGCTCGCCGCGGTGCTGGCGCTGTGGGGCCTCATCAAGCCGGCGAGCCTGCGCCCCGTCTACCGCGGCTGGATGCGCTTCGGCCAGATCGCCAACCGCATCATGTCGCCCCTGATATTGGGGGTCATGTTCTTTGTGGTCATCCTGCCGGCGGGTATCGTGATGCGGCTCATGGGCCGCGACCCGATGCGCCGGCGGCTGGAACCGGATGCCGAAAGCTACCGGGTGCCGAGCCAGCCGGTGCCGCGGGACTCCGTCGAGAAGCCCTACTGAGCCTCCAACAGCCCGATCCCCATGTCCGAGCTCCCCGACCGCCACGAGCAGATCCGCCTGGTGCATGCCGAGTTCATCCGTCAGGCGGCCGCCACCTGCGGCAACGCCGAGCGCCGCACCGAATTCGATGCCCTGCTCGCCGACGCCGAGCAGGCCGGCTGGCCGGAGCTCGTGGCCGCCCTCAAGCGCATCGCCGCCGGCGAGCGCGGCCCTGAGGTCTTTCGCGGGCTGGACGAGGAGGACCAGGTCATTGCCGAGGCCATCCTGCGCGGCATGCAGGACCCGTCCACCCTGCCCGACCCTGCCCAGCGCCAGGACCCCGCCATGGCCGCTCCCGGCCTCGCGCACATGATCCACGCCGCGCGTACCGGCAACGCCCAGGCGCTCGCCATCATCGGCAACATGGCCGAGCAGATGAGCACTGTCGGCGGCCAGATGGCTCGGCTCGCCGGCGTCATCCGCCCCATGATCCAGGGCGAGCGCGACCCGGGGCGCTTGACGCGCGGCATGGACAGCCAGGGCGAGCGGCTGGTGCTGGAGATCCTGGCGGAGCTGGGGAAACTGGAAGCGCACTAGGTGCGCGAGCAGGGTCTGGTGCGGCTCGACGCACCGGACCGACAGGAGCGCGGAGCCTGATCGGATTACGTGCCAAAGATGCAGACGGCGCAAGAATGCGCCGACCGAACCAGCGCTTGCTAGCTGCCAGCCCCTAATTCCCCGCTTCAGGCAATTCTGCAGGGCGCCAACCCGGGTGGGGCCGGAGCCGAGGAGCCATGGCGAAGGCTCTGGTCGTGGTCGTGGTCGTGGTCGTGGTCGAGCATTCGATCACGACCACGACAGCATAGTCGGGTGAAACGCTGCACGAGCCCTCAGATGTGCGACTTAGCCAAGCGGTACGAGAGTGAGCCGCAACCCCGCGACCAGCGATTCGAATCCGCTCATCATCTTTAAATCCTGCGATGCGCTCGATCCGACCGCGCGCCCGGAAGCCGCCCCCTGGGGCCACCGCCTTGCAGTCGGCCGCGCGGCCCATCGCGGCCGGAACGCCACTCCCACGGGCCGCTCAGCGCACGCGCCGTGGGAGCGCCGTCCTCGGCGCGATCCGCGACCGCAATGCTCATCGCGGCCGGAACGCCGCTCCCACGGGCCGCTCAGCCCTTCGCCTTGACCGGCACGCAGATTCGGGTCAGCAGCGCGTCATCGCTCGCGGCCCGGTCCGGCCCGGTGGCGTAGATCTCCAGCGCCGGCCGCGCGCGGTCCCACTGGCGCTTGGCCATGCGCAGGTGGCCCGTGGCGGTGTGCCAGGCGAGGGCCATGAAGTCATAGCTGCCCTGCACTTCCGTCACCTCGAAAAGACCACCGGCGAAGTGCTTCAGCGTCAGCTCGCCGGGCGCGGTGTCCGGCGGCACGGGTATGGCGATGTCGCAGCGGAAGCGGTCGGCCTTCGGGTGTGCCATGTGGTAGGCCGTGAACGGCGGTCCGGCGGGCTCGATGCCACGCGCCGCGAGCACCCCCGCAAGGCGCGGGAAGCCCGCTTCCATGGCGCGGATCATGTCATCCATGCCGCCCTCGAACGGGAGGGTGAGCGCCGACTGCGCCGGCAGCTCGGCTGCGCCCGGAAAGCGGATGTTGAGCTTGGGTGCTGCCGGGTCCAGCAGCGCACGCAGCCGCACGAGGCCGAGCTCGAAGTCCTTGTCGACGAACTGCGAGAACATCGGTGCCAGGAAGCGCAGCAGGAAAGGCATGCGCCCGCGCATGATCCAGAACACCTCGGTGGCGGGCGTGCCGTCCTGCGCGGTAGCGGCGAACTCCCAGGTGACGGCCCCCTTGAACTTGAACGGCCGCTGGAAGGCGATGCGCCGCTCGATGCGCTCCGGCGGGTGCAGCGCCACCTGGGTAACGCGCCCGGCGCCGATGAGCTGCCCGTTCCAGGCATACCAGCCGCCGGCCGCATCCGGGGCGTCGCTGCTGGTGCGCTCGGCGTCCGGCTCATGCAGCAGCCTGGGGCTCCAGTCCGGCCATCGGCCCAGGTCCCGTACCAGGTCGAAGGCGGCCTCGGGTGTGCAGCGCATCACCAGCGAGCGGCGCACGCGGACCTCGCCGGGCTGAATCGCCAGGAACACCAGCAAGCCGGCGATGACAACGAGCGGGAACAGGATCAGGTAGAGCATGGCAGCACCCGGCGCGGCTGGACGTCGCCGCGCAGTCTAGACCAGGCGGCAACCCGCGTGACACAGGCGCTGCGAAACCGGCACAAAAAACGGCGGCACCGCCCGCTGCTCCTAGCCGACGCCGAGGTTGAGCCGCAGCCGCCCGCGCCCGAGCTGTGCCGGGTCGATCTGCACCGCACGGCTCTTGCCGCGCAGCGCCGTGCGGCCCCGCCGGAGCTGCAGTTGAGCAGCGGGTGACGGTCGAAACAATCCATCATCCCGCGCCGGTGCGGCGGGCACGGAAATACAAGCAATAGAAAGGGACCAGGCCACGACGAAGGCCGCGACAAGCCGTGCGTTCCACATGGCTGACTCCCACGGGTTGTTATGTTCGTGCGCCGGGCCGGGGGTGCCCCGGCGGAAATCGTGCTTCCGCGAGCACAAGGTTGGGTCGTGGGGGCCGTGGAAGGCGTGAAGCGGTTCGCCGCGCGCCGGAGCGGCAGCGGACCGGGTTCACAAAACCATGATTCGACTAGTGAAATGTGACGCAGGTCCGCTTGCACGGCGCGTCGGAGAGGGGGCACGCGGGGGAGCCGCGCCGACGCGGGCGGAACGGGACGGGACGGGGCATGCATTCGCTCCATCTCGGTTCGCCCCTTCCCGGTAAGCGGCGCCTCACGCGTAGGTCGGGCCGACGCAGGAGGCCCGACGATCAGGCGATCAGGGCGCCCTCCACGTCGGGCTTCGTTCCCCAGCCCGATCGACCTTCCACGGGCCAACCTACCGAGAATTCGCGCCCGGTCTCGCACGCTCAGGACGGCGCCGGCGCCGCCAGCAGCTTCTCGATGGTCCTGACCAGCTTCTTGCTGTTCGGCGAGGTGAAGCTGGAGTAGACGTCCACCACCTTGCCGTTGCGGTCGATCAGGTACTTGTAGAAATTCCACTTGGGGTAGACGCCGGTCTGCTGGGCCAGGTATTGGTAGAAGGGGTCGGCGCGCCCCTTCTTGACGCTGATCTTCTCGAACATCGGGAACTCCACCGAGTAGGTGAGCCGGCAGAAGTCCTTGATCTGCGCCTCGGTGCCCGGTTCCTGGTTGGCGAAGTCGTTGGACGGGAAGCCGATCACCACGAGGCCCTGGTCGCGGTACTTGGCGTACAGGGCCTCGAGCCCCTCGTACTGGCCGGTGAAGCCGCACTTACTGGCGGTGTTGACCACCAGCAGCACCTTGCCTTGGTAGGCATCGCAGAGGTGCACGGTCTCGTCGCTCGCAAGGCGGCGCTTCTCGAAGTCGAGCGACGGGGCGCAGGCAGCGGTGGCGGTTTCGGTCATGAGCAAACCTCCCAGCAGGGTCAGCAACAGCATCGGGTGACGAGTGCGGATCATGGCGCATGCTCCGTTCGGTTTCTGGTTATACAAAACCTGGACAGGCGCGATATGGAGCGGCGCGGGTCGATCACAATAGCCGTTCAGCGTACGCCGCGCACGCCAGCAACGGCACGGGGGCCAACACGCGGGGCAACTCGCCGACACCTGTCCAGCCTTTGAAAACCCACCGCCGCGAACCAAATTAGCGGGCTTTGACCCTCGCGAGGAGCAGCACCCATGGCCGAATGGCTGGAAGGCAAGATTGCCGGGAAACGGCACTGGTCGCAGGCCCTCTACAGCCTGCAGATTGACGCACCGCTGCCGGATTTCACCGCCGGGCAGTACATCAAGGTGGCGCTGGACGTGGACGGCGAGCGCGTCGGCCGTCCCTACTCCCTGGTCAACGCCCCGGCCGAGCGGCCGCTGGAGATCTACTTCAACGAGATCCCGGAGGGTCCGCTGACGCCCAAGCTGTCGGACCTGGAGGTCGGCGACCGCATCTGGGTCTCGGACAAGGCGAGCGGCGTGTTCACGCTCGATAACGTCGTCTCGCGGCGGCATCTGTGGATGCTGGCCACGGGCACGGCACTGGGCGTGTATCTATCCATGCTCAAGACGGCGGACCCCTGGGAGCGCTTCGAGCGCGTGATCCTGGTGCACGGCGCCCGCAACGCCGGCGAGCTGTCGTACGGCGAGACCATCGCCGAGATCCAGGCCGCACACGAGGACGCCTTCACCTTCATCACCACGCTGACCCGCGACAGCAGCGAGACGTCGCTCATGGGCCGCATCACCAACCTGTTGGAGAACGGCGCCCTGCAGGCGGCTGCCGACGCCGACATCACGCCGGAGGACAGCCATCTGATGCTGTGCGGCAACTCGGCCATGATCAAGGACGTGCGCGCCTGGCTGGAGGGCCGCGGCATGCAACGGCACAAGCGCCACGAGCCGGGCAACTACACCACCGAGCAGTATCACTGACGCGCGCCGGCATCACCACGCCGCCGAGCCCATGCTGACCGTCGCCGAGCAGGCAGCGGCGTCCGCGGACCTGGCGGCCACGCGCAGCCGCGCTGCGAAGTTGGCGCGGCTGGCGGCATTGCTGCGCACTGCAGATTCGGGCGAGGTCGGCACGGCCGCGCGCTGGTGCACCGGCGAGGCTGCGGACCGCCCGCTCGGCATCGGCCCGGCGCAGGTGCGGGCCGCGCTGGCAACGCCGCCGGCGGCAGCGCCGGCGCTGACGCTGACGGAGACCGCCGCACGGCTCGCGGCGCTCGCGGATATCGGCGGCAGCGGCGCCAAGGCCCGTCACGCCGACGCGCTGGCCGAGCTGTTCGGGCAGGCCACCGTGGACGAGCAGCACTATCTGGCTCGGCTCCTGCTGGGCGAGCTGCGCCAGGGCGCACTGGAATCGCTGGTGCTGGACGCCGTCGCCGCCGCCTTCGAGGTCCCGCAGGCGAGCGTCCGCCGCGCCGATCATCCCGCGCCGCGCCGGTGCCGATGCGGCCACCGCCGCCGACTTTCTGCAAGCGGCGCTGGCCGCCGGCCACGACGTTCTGATGGCCAAGCATCCCGAGGCGCCCTACGCCGCGGGCGGCCGCGGCAGCCACTGGCTCAAGGTCAAGCAGGCGCACACGCTGGACCTGCTGGTGCTGGCCGCCGAATGGGGCAGCGGCCGGCGCAGCGGCTGGCTCAGCAACCTGCACCTGGGTTGCCGCGACGGCGCCGGCGGCGTTCTGATGCTGGGCAAGACCTTCAAGGGGCTGACGGACCAATTGCTCGCCTGGCAGACCGAGCAGCTGCTCGCCCGCGAGATCGGCCGCGATGGGCACGTGGTGCACGTGCGCCCTGAGCTGGTGGTGGAGATCGCCTTCAACGAGCTGCAGCAGAGCCGGCAGTATCCGGCGGGACTGGCGCTGCGCTTCGCGCGGGTCAAGCGCTACCGCACCGACAAGGCGGCGGCGGAGGCGGACCACATCGACACCGTGCGGGCGCTGTTCGACCGCCAGGTGGCCTACCGCGAGGGCGCCGCGCCATGAGCACGCTAACCACTGCCGCACGGCGCAGAGCGCCACTGTGGGAGCGCCGTCCCCGGCGCGATGACAGGCCGCCGGTGCGCGCCCCTCGCGGCGAGGACGCCGCTCCCACGGTGCGCGCCCCTCGCGGCGAGGACGCCGCTCCCACGGCGGGCGCCGCCTGGACGTGAGTTGAGTCGGTGTCTTGCGCCGCGCTCAGCCAGCCGCCCGTGACGGCTCCCGGCAGCCCCGTGCGCCACCTGCCGCTGGTGCTGGGCGATCAGCTCGCGCGCGACAGCCGCCTGTTCGACGGCTGCGATCCGGAGCGCGAACTGGAGTGGATGTACGAGGCGGCGAGCGAGGCCACGCACCGCGTTGATGTGGCAAAACCTCGAGCGGATGGACTCTGGACGGCTGGCCCTGATCGGCGCGCAGGCGGACAATCTGCGCGTGTCGTTGGCCGGCACCTGACCCAACTCCCCTGGTCGATTCGAGCGGAGGATGCAATTGGACGCGGATGTGATCATCGTCGGCGCCGGGCTGTCCGGCCTCGCCTGTGCACTGCGACTGCAACGCCACGGCCTGCGCCCGCGGGTGCTGGAGGCGGCGGACCGGGTGGGCGGGCGCATCGCCACCGACATGCGCGAGGGCTTTCTGCTGGACCGCGGCTTTCAGGTACTCCAGACCTGGTACCCCGCCGCCCGGCGTCTCCTGGACTACGAGGCACTCGAGCTCAACGCCTTCTATCCGGGCGCCCTGGTGCGCATCGGCGATGGCTTCCACCGCGTCAGCGACATCTGGCGCCGGCCGCTGCAACTGCCGGAGATGCTCGTCTCCCCGGCCGGCACGCTCGCGGACAAGCTCCGGCTGCTGCGGCTGCGCCGGCGGGCGCTCAAGGGCGACCTCGCCGCACTGTATGCGCGGCCGGAGCAATCCGCCGCGGCGCTGCTGGCGCAACTGGGCTTTTCCGAGCGCATCCGGGCGCGCTTCTTCCGGCCCTTCTTCGCCGGCGTCTTCTTCGAGCCCGAGCTCGATGTCTCCAGCCGCGCCTTCGAGTTCGTCTTCCGCGCCTTCGCGCTGGGCGACACGGCACTGCCGGCGCACGGCATGGAGCAGATCCCGCTTCAGCTCGCGAGCCGACTCGCGCCCGGGAGCCTGCGGCTCGGCAGCCGCGTCGAGGCGATCGAGGACGACGGCGTGCGGCTCGCCGGCGGCGATCGGCTGCACGCCCGCGCCACCGTGGTCGCCACCGACGGCACCGCCGCCGCCGGGCTCCTCGACCGCGAGCCGCCCGCCACCCGCGGCACCACCTGCTTCTACTTCGCTGCCCCGGAGGCGCCCTTCTCCGGCCCCTACCTGGTGCTCAACGCCACCGACCGCGGCCCCATCAACAGCCTGCTCTGCCCGAGCAACCTGTCCGCGCACTATGCGCCCGCCGGTGAGGCCCTGGTCTGTGTCAACGTCTTCGGCGCCCGGCACAATCCGGACGCGCTCGAGACCGAGCTGCGCCGCCAGCTCCTCGGCTGGTACGGCGAGCAGGTGGAGGTCTGGCGGCGCCTCGCCGTGTATCGGCTGCCGGCGGCGCTGCCGGCGCAAACGGCGGACGTGCGGGTGCCCGCCGCGCCCATGCGCATCGGCGAGCGGCTCTGGGTCTGCGGCGAGACGGCGGCACCGCCCTCCATCCACTGGGCGCTGGCGAGCGGCGACGGCACAGGCGGCGACATCGCCGGGCGGCTGCGGGCCGGCAGCCACGACCCGCACCCGCGCACCGCCGCCTGAGAGGGGGCCGGCGCCTGCGCGCGCCCATGCGCTCTCGCCGGCGGCACGCGTGCTCGCACCTTACCGCGCGTCCCGGAGCGCAACGCGCGCCACGCCCCACCGGCGTACACCATTGCTAGACTTGGGTCGCAGTCGGATCGGGACGCCAGGCACTGCCAGGCACTGGGCATCCCGACGCAAGCACAACGGAGCGCAGCGCATGAAACATGTGCGATTGATGGTAGCGGCCGGCGCGCTGCTGCTGGCAGGTGCAGACCCCGTCGGCGCCGAGGTCTACAAGTCAGTGGACGCGAACGGCAATGTCATCTACTCGTCCTCGCCCTACGCCGGCGGCGACCCGAGCGAGGCACAGACCATCGGCATCGACCCCGGCCCCACCAGTGCGGATCGCTCGGCCGCCGAGCGGCGGGTGCAGGCCATGCAGCAGCGCGGTGGCGGTGGCGCCGGCAATACCCCGCCACAACAGCCGAACCCGCCGCCCGCCGCCGCGCAGAAGCCCCAGCCCATGGACTGGCAGGAGGACGAGGCAGTTCAGCGCGCGCGCTCCACCAGCCGTGAGGAGCGCAGCACCGGCGGCTTGGCCGGTGACAAGCGCGGCCGCGCCCGGGGGACAATCTCCAGCGAGCGGACCTCGCGCTGACGGGGGTTGGACCGGACGCCCGCTGTCCGGCGCCGGATGTCGAGCACCCGGCGGCCCGGCAAGCACCGGCGCAACGGCAAGCCGCTCAGGCGTGCCCGGAGCCCGCGGTGCCCGCGTCGGCCTTGCGCAGCGCGGCCAGGCCGCCTTTCAGCATGATCAGGTCGTGCAGCTCACAGAGCATGAAATGGCGGTTCGCGGGCTGCCGGAGCCTGGCCACCGTGGAAGGGTGGCCATCGCGGTAGCGGCGCGCGGCGACGCGAAACGTGTCCGGCAAGCCCAGGTTGAACGGTGACGGCTGCACCAGTAGGCGCACCACCTGCTCGAATAGCAGCGCATAGCGCTCGTCCTCCGGCTCGCGGTACAGCTCACCGAGGTCACCGCCGTACTGGCGGAAGAGTTGCAGGTAGTCCTCGACGTCGGGCTTGGTTGGGCTCATGAGTCATCTGCCACGCCGAGGCGAGTCCGGGGCATCCGATGCGCTGAAGAGGCGTCAAGGCTGAAAGCGGCAGTTGGACGGAGCTGGGTCGCGGCACCAAGCGTGCCGCTCCCACCCAAGCGTGCCGCTCCCACGGCCGTGGCGAAGCTCAAGCAAAGCACGGGCCAAACCCGTATGTGCGCCGCTCCGCCGGCTGGCCAGGCCGCGCCAATGCAGACGCCGCGGGCGAATCAACACCCCACCGGCACCCGCCGGCCACGCCGCCCCGGGTCTGTCACAAAACCGACAACCCGCCCGCGCCTGTGCGAATGCGATCGCCGTAGGAGCGACACTCCCGGTGCCGCGTGCGAGCGGCACTCCCGGTGCCGCGACGGGAGAGCAGCACGCCCGATGCCGCGACCATGCGGCCACAAAGCCGCAACAGGTCTTCTTCACCCCCCCTCAATCCTCGACATCGCCGTCGGTAACGGCCCGCCGGCGCAACAGGTAGGTGTCCATCAGCCAGCCCTTGGCGTCCCGCAGCGCCGCCTTGACGCGCAACAGCTCGTCTAGCACCTCGTCCAGCGGCCCCGACACCAGCACCTCGTCGTCGGCGCCGAGGTAGCCGCCCCAGTAGATGTCCATGCCCTGCCCCACGAAGCGCTGGAACGACGCGTTATAGTCCAGCATGACGACGGTGTTGTGGACGCTGGCCGGGTCCACCTGCTCCGCCTCGCGGCCGGTGATGATGCTGATGGACTCGCCGACCCGGTTCAGCGGGATGCCGTGCCGCGCGACGAGCACCTGCACGGCGCTGATGCCGGGGATCACGGTCAGCGCGACGGTCTCCGGCAACGTCCGCACCACTTGATCCACCATGGTGATGGTCTGGTCGTAGAGCGTCGGGTCGCCCCACAACAGGAGGCCGCCGGTCTGACCATCGGCGAGCGACGCGGCGAGGAGGGCGGCGAAGATGCGGCGCTTCTCGGCATGCCAGTCGGCGACGATGGCGCGGTAGGCGGCGGCGTCCCGATCCACCGCCCGCGGTCGCGGCGGGCTCGCGACGCTGACCTCCCGGTAACCACCCTCAGGGCGCACGCGGTGCATGATGTCGCGGCGCAGCGCGATCAGCTCGTCCTTGCCCCGGCCGGCCTTCTCCAGCAGAAAGAACACGTCCACCCGACGCATGGCCTCCACGGCCTGCAGGGTCAGGAAGTCCGGGTGGCCCGGGCCGATGCCGATGAGATAGAGCTGTTTCATGGGGCGCGATGTTCGGCGCTGATGCGGCGTGCAGGCTTGACGCCGGTCAACGGAAAAGCCAAAGCCCGACGGTTTTGCTGGCAGCCGACGCCCCAGGCAGTACCATCCGGGCAGTCGCATCAGGGAAGCGAGTCAGCCGCACCCGAGACACCGTTTCCGCGCCAAGCACGGCTGCTGAAGCCGGCGTCGCCCGTGGCCCGAATCCCGCAACTATAGACGGGGCTCAATGACGCGGTGCGTCAAACTCCGCGAAACTCGCGCGAGTGTACAACCGACGCCGGCGCCACTGCCTGGGCGACACGAGGCAGGTGCCGGCAGCCACCGCAACCACCAACCGCAGCCGCCGGTGCCAGTCCGCGACCGACGCTCACCGACACGGAGCCGATTCATGCGCATCCTTTTCGTCCACCCCAACTACAGCGCCGGCGCCGCCGATATCGCCGGCAACTGGTCGCCGGCCTGGGTCACGTATCTGGCCGGCTACCTCAAGTCCGGCGGCTACGACGACTATCAGTTCGTCGACGCCCTGGTGGACGACCTGGATGACGATCAACTGCGCTCCGCCATCCGCGCGGCAGGGGCGGACATCATCGCCACCACGGCCATGACACCGATGATCTACGCCGCGCAGCGGGTGCTGCAGATCGCCAAGGAGGAGTGCCCAAACGCCGTCACCGTCATGGGCGGCATCCATCCCACCTTCATGTTCAAGCAGGTGCTCGCCGAGGCGCCCTGGGTCGACGTCATCGTGCGCGGCGAGGGCGAGGCCGTCACGCTGAACCTGGTGCGCGCCATCGACGCAGGCCGCTGGCCCAACGAGCGCGATCAGGTCAACGGCATTGCCTTCCTCGGCGACGACGGCGCGGTGGTGGCCACCCCGGCCGAGCCATCCATCAAGGATGTCGACGCCATTAAGGCGGACTGGGGCATTCTGGACTGGAAAAAGTACATCTACATTCCGCTGGGTGTGCCAGTCGCCACCCCGAACATGGCCCGCGGCTGCCCCTTCACCTGCAGCTTCTGCTCGCAATGGAAGTTCTGGCGCGACTACCGCGTCCGCGACCCGAAGCAGATGGTGGACGAGATCGAGGAGCTGGTGAAGGTTCACGGCGTCGGCTTCTTCATCCTCGCCGACGAGGAGCCCACCATCAACCGCGCCAAGTTTATCGAGTTCTGCCAGGAGCTCATCGACCGCGACCTCGGCATCCACTGGGGCATCAATACCCGCGTGACGGACGTGATGCGCGATGAGGAGCTGCTGCCCTTCTACCGCAAGGCCGGGCTGGTGCACATCTCGCTCGGCACCGAGGCCGCCGCGCAGCTGAACCTGGACCGCTTCGTCAAGGAGACCACGGTGGCGCAGAACAAGCGCGCCATCGAGCTGCTGCAGGAGAACGGCATCGTCACCGAGGCGCAGTTCATCGTCGGCCTCGAAAACGAGACCCGTGAGACCCTGGAGGAGACCTACCAGATGGTCATGGACTGGGGCGCCGACATGGCCAACTGGTCTATGTTCACCCCGTGGCCCTTCTCCGACATGTTCACCGAGCTGGGCGAGAAGGTCGAGGTCTTCGACTACTCCAAGTACAACTTCGTCTCGCCGATCATGAAGCCGGACAACATCGACCGCGCCGAGCTGCTCGACGGGGTCATGGCCAACTACCGGCGCTTCTACATGAAGCGGATGCTGTTCCAGTATCCCTGGGTGAAGGACCCCTTCCGCCGCCGGTATCTGATCGGCTGCATCAAGGCCTTCCTGAAGAGCGCCATGGAGCGCAAGTTCTATCAGCTCGGGAAGCAGAACTACTGGGGCCCGATGTTCAAGAAGCTCATCCGCTTCGACTACGACAAGTCCGCGTCGAAGATCGAAGAGCCGGACCACAACGCCTGGAAGAAGGCCCCGCCGGCCAAGCGCCCGGCGCTGCAGCCGAGCGGCGTCACCGCCTCCATCAAGGCCTGCGGCGGCGCCGAGCCGGCCCATGCCGCCAGGGCCTGCGGCGGTGGCGACCAGCAGATGACCGACGAGCAGATCGCCCAGTACAACGGCCCCGCCAGCAACCCGGGCGAGGTCGCCGTGCCGGTCTCCGAGATCGGCAAGCCGAAGGAGAAGGCGAACATCGCCGAGCACGCCTAGCCGCCGCAACGCGGCGCCACCTGCGCCGCGCCCAACAGCGAGTACGCCCCCATCCGGGGGCGTTTTCATATGCGCCCGGCTCTTGCCGAGGCTCCGCCTCGGCAAGAGCCGCTTTGGCAGCTCTGCCGCCTGAGCAAGCCTGACGCGTCAAGCTGACGCCTGAACGTCGCCTGGGCACGGCCTTGACCAGTGGCCGTCTAGAGGTAGATTCACGCGAAGAACGCTCCGACGACAAGACGACGATGATCCGGATTCGTTGCGAACGTCCAGCTGCGGATACCAGGCGCGCCGCTGGCCGTTGGCCGTGGCCTGGCGGATGAACCATCTCCACGCCTGCCCGAGGGTCGGAGGGTGGAACAAGCGCAGCGGTTCCACCCCCGCGGCATCAATCCCTCGCCACCCCCTAAATTCGCGTGCACTCGCTGCCCTCATCCCGATGGATGAACGAACAGCTCGTCCAGCTTCCCACACGGCTCCGCCAGCTTGGGCGCCTTGTCGCGCTCGGCGTTGGCGCGAATGATCTGCGAGACGATCTCGCAGCTCTTGTTCCGCAACTCCGTACCCAGCGTGTATTTGTCGTTGGCGCCGGCGTAGTTGGCCGCGTTCATGCTTGATTGTCGGGCCTCCTTCGCCGGCCCGACCTACAGCGGACCGCCTCGGTGGGCCGAGAGCGCGAATCCCTGCCCAGTCTGTGCCGCGGTGTCAGAAGGCGTCCGCGAATACCTGCTCGGGCCGGGAAACCGCCGAGACCCTGTGCATCGCGCTGCGCGGTCGGGGCGCGAGGCCGTGCTAGAGTCTTGTTGACCAGATCGATCCCGCCCCACGAGGCGGCCTTGCGCCATGACCCGACGCCCCTGCCCATCGGCATCCAGACCTTCCGCGAGATCCGCGAAGGGAGGTTTTACTATGTGGACAAGACCGGCTTTGCGCTGCGGCTGCTCGAGGAGGGCAAGTATTACTTCCTCTCCCGCCCCCGGCGCTGCGGCAAGTCGCTGTTCCTGGACAACATCACCGATGCGGCCACCGCGCGCGCGATGCGCGACGGCCTGCGCAATCTCTATTCGGTCATCAAGGGCCAGGATGCGCACATCCGCTTCGCCTTTCTGACCGGGGTGAGCAAGTTCAGCAAGGTGAGCCTGTTCTCGGGGCTCAATAATCTCAGGGACATCACCGTCGATGCGCGGTATTCGGCGATCTGCGGCTATACCGAGGCGGATCTCGACCGCGTCTTCGCGCCGGAGCTGGAACGGCTGGACCGCGCGCAGATCCGCGCCTGGTACAACGGCTAGAACTGGCTCGGCGAGGCCGTCTATAACCCCTTCGATGTGCTGCTGCTGTTGGATGCGCGGGAATTCCGTCCGTGGTGGTTCGAGACCGGCACGCCGACCTTTCTGGTCGACGTGCTGACCGAGCGCGGGTATTTCACGCCGGATCTCGCCGGGGTGCGCGCCTCGGAGGCGTTGCTGTCGTCCTTCGATGTGGATCATCTGGCGCCCGAGGCACTGCTCTGGCAGACCGGGTATCTGACCTTCACGGGCTCGCGCCAGACCGGTGCGCGCTGGGAGTACAGCCTGGGTTATCCCAATCTCGAAGTGGAGTCCGCGCTCAACGATGCGCTGCTCAAGGGGCTGATGGGCGATGCCACGCGGGCGGAGCGCGCTGTCAGCCGGCTCCACGATGTGCTGGTCGCGGCCGACTTCACGGCGCTGCGCCAGCACATCTTCAGCCTCTTCGCGGCCATCCCGCACCAGTGGCACGACGGCAACGAGATCGCCCGCTACGAGGGCTTCTACTGCAGCGTCTTCTACAGCCACCTGGCCGCGCTCGGGCTGGACCTGGCCACCGAGGACGCCAGCAGCCACGGCCGCCTGGACCTGCGCCTGCGCTTCAACGGCCGGATCTGGCTGTTCGAGCTCAAGGTGGTGGAATTGGCGCCGAACGGCGCCGCGCTGCAGCAGATCAAGGACCGGGGCTATGCCGAGGAGTACCGCGCCGAGGGGCTGCCGATCCATCTGATCGGCATCGAGCTGAGCCGTGAGCGGCGAACTCTGGTGGGGTTCGAGGTGGAGACGGTGGAGCCCGTCTGACGGTCTTCGGATCGGCCGAGAAGGTCAAGACTCCGCCATCGGCGCGTATGTGCGGGCGCCCTGCGCCGGGGGTGGCAGATCAGTCTACGGCGCCGGCAGACCGTTCAAAGGCCGCACCGGACCGGTAGCCGAAATTCTGCATGTTCGTGAAGACGCTGGTCAGGGCAGCGCCGGAGTTGATGCTCTGGTATTGGCCTCCCGGGCACTCTGATTGTTCCGCAGCGGCGGCTGGAAGCCGCCGGTCCCGGTGGCCGGCAGGATGCCGGCGCTCCCGGTTGCCGGCGCTCCTCCTCGGCCAACGAGACTGGGCAAGAATCTGTCGTAGCTCGGGCCGAGGAACGAAGCCCGACCGGATGCACAACGTAACCGCCTGATTGTCGGCCCTCCTTCGTCGGCCAGATCTACGGAAGCGCGCGTCGGACGGTGGCGAGCGCGAGTACTTGTCGAGTCTCAACCGCGCGGTTGGAAAGGCGGACCAGCCGGCATGCGCACGTTGGACGCTACGGCCTCGCTGGCGGCATCGGCGCTGCCAAGCCGCGCGATAGCGATGCCGGTAGCCGGTGAAGGGCTGCCAAGCCACTGGTCGAGACGCGGCTGGAACGCCTGCCAGGCTTGCTTGCCCGACCGCCTCAGTCCGCCGTCACAGCCACCCAATCCGCCGGCAGCCGCCAGCGCACGAGCCAATCCAGCAGATCGAGTCCGGGCATGGGCTCGGCGATGCCGAAGCCCTGTACCAGGGGGCAGCCAATGCGCCCGAGGGCGGTGGCCTGCGCCGCGTGCTCGACGCCCTCGGCGATGGGGGTGCGGTTGAATGCCTGCGCGAGGCCGACGATGGCGGTGACGATGCTGCCCGCCTCGCGGTCGTCGAGCATGTCACGCACGAAGCTCTGATCGATCTTGAGCAACTGCGCGGGCAGGCCGCGGAAGTAGGTCATGGACGACGCGCCGGTGCCGAAATCGTCCAGCGCGAAACCCACGCCCAGCGCCCGCCCCTCGCGGATGCTGTCGGCGACGGCAGCGAGGTCGGCCGCCGCGGCGCTCTCCTGCACCTCGATCACCAGGCGCTCCGGCGGCACCAGCGGATAGGCGTCGAGCAGCATACGCAGCACCTCGACGAAGCCGCCGTGGATCAAGGTTTGCGCCGAGATGTTGACGTGCAGCCGCAGCCCGATGCCCTGCTCCACCCAGCGTTGCAGCTCCGGCAGGGCGTGGTCCAGCACCCACACATCGAGCCGGCGCAACAGGTGGGCGCCGGCACGGTCGGGGAGCACGCTGCCGGCGCCGAGCAGGCCGCGCTGAGGGTGGGGCCAGCGCAGCAGGGCCTCGGCCGCCACCGGCACGCCGCGAGCGAGGTCCACGATGGGCTGGAGGTGCAGGTCGAGCTGGTCCAGCGCCAGCGATTGCTCCACCTGCTCCAGGTGATCGCGGTGGGCGACCGCGAGCCCGTCCGCCTCGACGTCCAGGAATTGAAAGCTCCCCGGCGCGCGCGCCTTCGACAGCAACAGCGCGTGAGTCGCATGCCGCAACAGCCCGGCGGCCTGCTCGCGGTCGCGCGGGTACAGGGCCACGCCGATGCTGGCGGTGATCTCGACGGTGCGCGGTCCGATGCGAAAGGGCGCAGCTACCGTGTCGAGCACGGCCTGCAGCCGCTCGGCACAGCCTTCCACCGAGTCGATGTCGGTCAGCAGCAGGCCGAAGTCGTCGCCGCCCCAACGGGCCAGCGTGTCCGTCGGCGGCAACTGCCCCGCCAGCCGCTCGGCGAGCTGCTTGAGCAAGGCGTCGCCGATGTCGCGGCCGTGGACCTCGTTGACGCCCTTGAAGTCGTCCAGGTCCAGACAGCAGACCGCGAGCGCCCTGGCCTCGGATGCGCGGACAGATGCCCGGGTAGATGCTGGAGCAGATGCCCCGGCGGCATCGGTGGCAGCATCGGCGGCGGCGATGGCCTGGTCGATGCGGTCCTGGAACAGGCCGAGCCCGGGCAGGCCGGTGAGGGCATCCCGCTCCACCTGTCCGGGCTGGGACGGTGGTGGCGACGCTGCCGCGTCCGCCTCCGGATGCAGCACCAGCAGCAGCTCGCCGGCCTCCGTTGCACCCAACGTGACCGGACAGCGCGCGCCGCCGGCGGTGTCGCCGAGCGCGTCGCCCGATGCGGCTTCGGCCCGCGGCGGCGGCAAGGTGACGACCACCCGCTCGGTGCGCCGGTGGTCGAGCCGCCACAGCGCGGCGGGCAATTCGCCGTCGCCGAGCGTCGGCAGCGCCACGAGCAGGCGCCGGCCAACCAGCTCCGGCTCGGCGCGGCCGAGCAGGCGTTGCGCGGGCGGGTTGACGGCGGCGATCTCGAATTCGGGTGCGCCTTCGTCGGCCGCCACCCTGCGGCAGAGCACCACGGCATCGTCCACCAGCTCCAGCAGCCGCTCGGATACGGCGCGGGCCTCGGCGGCGCGGCGCCTCAGCAGTTGGCGCGGCCGGATGTCCTCCACCACGGCGCTGAAGCCCGCCGGCTTGCCGCCGGCGCCGCGCAGCAGCGAGAGCGTCCAGTCCGTTGCGCGTGCCGCGCCGTTCGCGGCCAACAGGTGCTTGCGGCAGCGGTAGCGATCGATCTCTCCGGCGAGCAGTTGCCCGATCTGGGTGCGGTCGCTGCCCTGGTCCCGCGGATGAACCAGGTGCGTGAGCTTGAGGCCGCGCAAACTGTCCGGCGCACGCTCGAGCAGGTCGGCGAGCACGGGGTTGATGCGCATCAGATGCTGATCCAGGCTGAGCTCGGCGACGCCGAACACCGGATTGTCGAACAGCGCCGCCAGCCGGCCGTTGGTGTCGGCCAGGGCCTGCCGAGTCTGCACATCGGCGCCGCTCCAGACGGCTGCTAGCTGGGCGCGGCCCGCGCGCTGCACGACGCGGAACCGGGCGCTGAGCGCGAGCGGGCTGCCGTCGGCCCGGCGCAGGTGCAGCCCGGCGCTGCCGCCGCGCTGCTGAAGCAGCTGCTGGATGCGGGACGCCAGGTCCGATCTCGCGGCCGCGACCATGAGATCAGACAGCCGCAGCGCACCGAAGGCCTCGCGGTCGTAGCCGAGCATCGCGCACGCGGCGTCGTTGAAGGAGACAATCCGCAGGTCGGCTGGCTCCAGCACGACGACGCCATCGCGCGTCGCACCGAACACGGCCGCGAACAGCTCGTAACTGTCTTTGAGGTCGGCCTCGGCGCGCTTCAGCGGCGTGACGTCCAGGTGGACACCCGCGAGGCCGCCGCCGTCATGGGTGCCGCGCTCCTGCACCCATCGCCAGTGCCCGCCGCTGCCGCGGAGCCGGTATTCCAGCCGATAGCCCGGCCCGCGCTCGCGCAGTTGGGCATCCAAAGCGGCGCGCCACCGGATCCGATCGTCGGGGTGGATCTGATCGCGCCACCACGTCATCGGCAGGGATGCGCCGTCGGCCGCGAGTCCGCAGGAGGCGGCCCAGCGCGGAGACAGTTGCAGCCGGTCGCTCTTGGGCTCCCAGGCCCAGAGTCCGAGCCCCGCGTCCTCCAGTTGCAGTTCCATGACCCTCGGTTTCACGACTGCTGGCCTGGCGATGCTCGGGTAAACAAGCAGTGCCCACCGTGTTGCCGGCGCCACACTCCCGCGCGGGATGGCCCCGGGGGCGATACCCTGCCGTGCATGACGCCCCGGTCCCGCGGCGTTGCGCGTCGGTGAAGATAGGGAGCGCTACATCGTCTCGCAGAGATAGGCGCCCATTTTCATGTCCGCGCCGAAGATGTGCCCCACCAGCCACTGCTCCAGGAACTCGACCTCTTGGTGGGAGACGGACTTGCCCTGCTGCTGAAGCTTCTGCTGCAACGCCTCGGCGCTGGCGATCAGGTCGTCGTGCTCCGCCTTGTGCTCGGCGAGACCGTCGTAGGCGTGCTTGAGCATCAGCCGCTCCTCATGCCGGAAGTGCCAGACGGTGCAGGCGATGAGCTCGTCCGTCAGCGCCGCGATGTACTCGGGCGACTCCCCCTCCGCCACCGCGTGGTTGAGGATGTTGTACAGGTCCACGAGCCGGCGGTGATCTTCGTCGATCTCGGGCACGTCGACGCTGAGGGTCTTGTCCCAGGTCAGCTCTCTCATGGGCGCGGTCCTCGTGCTGGCGGTGGATGTGCGCTCCGCGGTTTGCGGGGCGCTGCGCCGACAACGTTAGCAGCAAGGACCTGCAAACGTCTGCCATCAGGTTGCATGCCGTCAGGCGCGCGGCCGACCGACGTTGCAGACGCTGCTGAAACGCCCGCCGGCCTTGCGGCGAGTCAGGTGGTCGAGTAACGGCGCTTGGGCGCCCCCCAAGGCAACATGCGGGACAGCACACCATCGCCCAGCACGTACTGGTGCCAGAGCGCGGCGGCGACATGCAGACCCACCAGGATGTACAGGTACAGCTCCATGGGCGCGCCGTGCAGCACCTCCATCAGCTCGTGCAGCCAATGCATGCCGCCGGTGACCGACGGCACGGCCATGCCGAAGAAGTCCGCGGCACGGTCCTTGGAAGCGACGCGCAGATAGCCGAACACCGGGATCAGCAGCGTGGACAGGTTCAGCAGAACATGCGTAACGCGCGCCGCGGCCATGCTCCAGCCCGGTGCCTGGACGGCCTCCGGCGGCGGCACAAGCCGCGCCCAAACGATGCGGGCGAGCACGACGAAGAACAGAAGGATGCCGATGGACATATGCAGGTGCAGCCAATCCGTGCGCAACTCGGTCCCCTTGGGCGCTCCCTCGCGCAGGCTGTTGGTGACCAGGAGCGCGATCAGCATGGCCACGACCAGCCAGTGGAAGCTCTGCGCCACGAAACCGTAGCGCGCGGGTGATTGGGTGTCGGACACGTTATCTTCCAGCCTCTATAACCACTTAGGGAGCCAGGATTCTAACGCGGCGGCGGGAGCGGCGAAACAAGGGGTCGGCCCCGATCCATCGCCACCGCGCACGCGGCACCGCTGGAGGGGATCAGGCTCCGCTTCGCACCTTGACGTGCGCGAGCAGGCCGCGTCCGTTGGGCTTTGCTACGACGCCGACGCGCCGGCTTACTGAGCGGTGGAGCCCGCTGCGAGATGGGGCAAGTATTGTTCGCAATCTCGAAATCGCGCGGATTGTAGGTCGGGTTACGCTGCGCTAACCCCTCCTCCCGTAACGTCTGCTTCAGGCCGACCGGCGTGGGAGCACCACCGCCTTTTGTGGCGCGACGACGGCTGGCGGGTTGCCTGCCGCCTGGCAGTTACCCGGGGCTTGGTGTGCTGCCTTGCCGCCGGTCGCGGCACCAAGAGTGCCGCTCCCACAAGCGCTGCTACACCTGGTCGAAGCCTCGGCTCGTGGTCGTGGTCGTGGTCGTGGTCGTGGGCGTGGGCGTGGGCGTGGGCGTGGTCGTGGTCGTGGGCGTGGTCGAATAGTCGACCAC
>NZ_JAJDNQ010000025.1 GCF_022340605.1 Thiohalocapsa sp. | reverse complement strand
ATGGAAGAACGCGTCCTCGCGAAAGGCCGTGATCGCCTCGAAATCATTCTTGCCCAAACACAACAACGCGACGTAGCACGCGAGCATATCGCGATGCGGCATCGCGTCGCTGCGCAACGGCGCCACTGCCGTCGCATCCTGAGCAAGATCGGTATAGCGCTCCAGCGCCTGGCCAATGAGTCCGAGTCCGGCCTGCGAGGTGAAATCCGCCTCGGATTCCGCAATGATGAAACGGCGCAACGGGCCACCTGTCGGGTGATGAGGACAGGAGCCGGATTTTACCGCTACCCCCTTGTTTCCGCTAGACTTTGCCAGCCCCGCGGGCGCCTTAGGTCACGGATTCAGGTAGATGGTTTCATTAAGGGACAAGTGAGATTGCTACCGAGTGGCTTAGTAACATGGTGATGGAATGGGTGATCCGACACTTTGCGTGCATGTCGGAGCGGCAAAGACTGGACGTACGTCGATACAGAAGACTGTGAAGATGTCAGGGAGTTGCGGGGCAGAGCTAGGTGCTTCATCTCGGTTTGATGTGTGAGCACTTGCCAGTGTAGCGATTTGCTTGGCGTATCGCGTCTGGGTCGCCCCACTTCAGATAGACTGGGGCGGAGCGTGCGGTGCAAATGATGGAGGTGCGGAGAAGAACGTTGGCGGCGGTGTGGGATTCCTCGCGCCCCTGTGTCAGGCGCGCGGCGAATAACCCGCTTTTGAGCTAGGTACAAGAGAACGATCAAGATGGAGATTTATTAACAATGAAATGCTTTCTGCATATTGGCACAGAAAAAACCGCGACAACAACGATACAGAAGTTCTTTGATACAAATAGAGGCAATATCTTAAAGAAAGGCTTCATTTATACCAAATCGGCAGGATGCACTAATAACAGAGCTTTGGCTGTGGCAGCATATAATTCAAATAGGCGCGATGATTTTACAAGAGATTACGGGATTTATTCTGACAACGATTTGCGGACATTTCAGCAGAGGACCATAGAAAGTTTAGAAGAGGAGGTGGAGGCGGTCAAGAGTGATGACGCCATAATAATATTTTCTTCTGAGCACTTTCAGTCCCGATTGACTCGCTTAGAAGAAATAGAAAGGCTTAGAGAGATTATATGCAGTTTGGGGATTACTGATATTGCGGTTATCGTGTATTTAAGGCGGCCCGCCGATATTGCGAACTCGATGTACTCAACAGTGGTTAAGGCTGGCTCGTGCATGGAGGCGCCTTTGTCGCCAAAGAATGATCACTGGAATAACGTGTGCAACCATAAAAATACTATCGAGAAGTTTAGTGCGGCTTTCGGAGACGATGCAATAATTCCTAGAATTTTTGAGAAAAGCGAATTCGTTAATGGCTCAATTGTAGAAGATATAGTACATTTGATTGGTATCCCGGATGACCAATCATACAAGATTCCTGATAATGCAAATGAAAGTCTTACCGTTTTGGGTATTAAGCTGTTGCGGCATCTTAACAAGTCGATTCCGAGATACATTGATGATAAGCCTAATCCACTTAGGGCTAATCTGGCTCTTTATATCGAAAGGCACTTCTCTTCGGGAGACAAATATATTATGCCAGGGTATTTGTATGAGGAGTATGAGCGAGAGTTCAAAGACTCAAATAACTGGGTGAAGGAGAAATATTTTCCGGAAAGGAAAAATTTATTCTCAACGAAAATACCAGATGAAGCTAACGTCAATGTTTCGTCGGATGCGGAGACGGAGGTAATTGCAGATTTTATTGCGAATATGTGGAATGACAAGCAAGGCAGAATACTGGAGCTAAGGAGGCGTTGACTAATGCGGAAGTGTCCGGCTCGTGTCCCCCCTGTGTCAGGCTAGTTGTCGCCTCCACCTTGTAGGTCTGTAACCGCAGCAGGGGGCGGTGGAACATAGATTGCCAGCGCCGCTGCGGCCTCGGCATACTGCCTGCTTTTGCGAGCGGCCCGACCTGACGCGCCGGTGCCGGAGCCTCCATGCAAGACCACATTGACGCCACGATCGCCGCGCACGTCCGGGTACTCCAGGAGACCGCCACCTTAGGGCAGGACATCGCCTGTTTCGCTGAGCGCGTCGCGGACTGCATCGGCGGCGGCGGGCGTGTCTTCTGGATGGGCAACGGCGGCAGCGCTGCGGACTGTCAGCACTTGGCTGCCGAGTTGGTGGGCCGCTTCGAGCGCGAGCGCCGGGGCCTCCCGTCCATCGCGCTCACCACCGACAGTTCCATCCTGACCTCTGTCGCCAACGACTACGGGTTCGAGTCGGTGTTTGCACGCCAGGTGGAGGCGCTCTGCTGCGACGGGGACCTGCTGGTGGGACTCTCCACGTCGGGCAACAGCGCCAACGTGCTGCGCGCCATGGAGCGCGTGGCTGGCCGTGCCGTCTACCGCGTGGGCCTCACTGGCGCCGGCGGCGGGCGTCTCGCCGAGATCTGCGACTTATGCCTCAGGGTGCCGTCCAACGTGACCGCCCGTATCCAGGAGGCGCACATCGTCATCGGCCACATTGTCTGCGACTTGGTGGAGCGCCGCGTGACGGGCCAGGGCGACGAAGCACCGGGTCGGTCCTGATGTTCCTCGAGGCAGAGCGGGTGGTGGAGGCCGTCGCCGGGCGCTCCGGCGGGTGCCGGGTGCTGGTGGTGGGCGACCTGATGCTGGACCGTTACCTCACTGGAGACGTCGGTCGCATCTCACCCGAGGCGCCGGTGCCGGTGCTGAAGCTGGCCGGCGAGCGGCTGGTGGCCGGCGGTGCGGCCAACGTGGCGCGCAACCTGGTGGGCCTCGGGCTCGCCGTGACCCTCGCCGGCGTTCGCGGCGACGATGCCGATGGCGCCGCGCTCGCCGGTCTGCTCGATGAGGCCGGTATTGGGCACGATGCGGTGCTGGCCTCCGCGGACCGCCCCACCACCAGCAAGACCCGCGTCGTCGGCAACTGTCAGCAGATGCTGCGCATCGATGCCGAGGACACCACACCCTTGTCGGCTCGGTTGCAGACCGCGCTGGAGCGGTCGGTGGTGGCGCGGCTGGCGGGTGTGGACGTGCTGCTGTTGTCGGATTACGCGAAGGGCGTGCTGACCGGCGACCTGTGCGGACGGCTGATCGCGGCCGGGGCGGCGCATGGGGTGCCGGTGCTGGTGGACCCCAAGGGTCGGGATTTCACCCGCTATAGCGGCGCGACCGTGCTGACCCCGAACCGTGCCGAGTTGGCGCTGGCCGCCGGCGTGGACGCTGCCGATCTGGACGGACTCCTGCACGGAGCCGTGCGACTGCGCGCGGAGCTCGGCCTGGCGGAGCTGGTGCTGACGCTGGGCGAGCTGGGCATGGCGCTCGTTACTGCGTGTGGCACCACCCGCGTGCCGGCCGTGGCGCGGGAGGTGTTCGACGTGTCCGGCGCCGGAGACACGGTCATCGCCACCATTGCCGCCGGGCATGCGGCCGGACTCGACCCGGTGGACCGTGCGCATCTCGCCAATCTCGCCGCCGGCGTCGTGGTGGCGCACCGTGGCACCGCGGCCATCACCGCCGAGGAGTTGGCCGGTGCCATCGCCGGCGAGGCGGCGCTGGAGCAGGCAGCCAAGGTCCGGAGCCTCGCGGCCATGCGCGCCCAGGTGGGGCAGTGGCGCGCCGGCGGGGAACGGATCGTCTTCACCAACGGTTGTTTCGACCTGCTGCACGTCGGCCATGTGACCTACCTGGAGCGGGCGCGCCGGCACGGTCAGCGGCTGATCGTCGGTCTCAATTCGGACCGCTCGGTGCGGGCGCTGAAGGGGCCCGAGCGCCCCCTCATCGGCGAGCAGGACCGCGCCCGGGTACTGGCGGCGCTGGCCGCCGTGGACGGCGTGGTGCTGTTCGATGAGGACACGCCCATCGAGTTGATCCGCACGCTGCGCCCGGACGTGCTCGCCAAGGGCGCCGACTACCGGGAGGAGGACGTGGTCGGCGCCGCCGAGGTCAAAGGCTGGGGCGGGCAGGTGGTGCTGGTGCCGCTGGTGGCGCAGCAGAGCACCACGGGGATCATCGCGCGGATGCGCTCGGAGGATGGGGGCTGAGGTCAGTCCCTTACTCCGAGAACCTTCAACTTCGGCGGTGCCAAATGCCTGCCTACGCGCGGGCGTGGGAGCGCCACTGCCTTTCGTGGCGCGATGGCGGCTGGGAGAGGTTGCCTGCCCGCTTGGCGGTTACTCGGGGCGTGGTTATTGCCTTGGCGCTGGTCGCGGCACCGAGAGTGCCGCTCCCACAGGAGGTGCTGCCAAAAGAGGTGCTCCCACGACGGCTGCTCTGCGCGCGCCGGTGTGGGAGCGCCACTGCCTTTTGTGGCGCGATGGCGGCTGGGAGAGGTTGCCTGCCCGCTTGGCGGTTACTCGGGGCGTGGTTATTGCCTTGGCGCTGATCGCGGCACCGAGAGTGCCGCTCCCACAAGCACTGCTCCCACAAGGGCCGCTACGCGTGAGGTGTCGTTACTGACCGATTTGGAGCGAACATTTGCCGCGTCCGCACGCGGCGGCATTCAGCGTTGAGCCGCCACTCAGGGGCGGCCGGGCCAATAGTCGATGTCCAGCAGCTGGTCGATGCTGTAGGGGCAGGCCTGTGGGAAAGTCGCCTCGGGGAGGTCGGTTTCGTTGGCGGCGTTGAACACGGCATCTACGTGTATATGCGCGACGAAATCGGGCAGGCGTCGGCGAAGACTTGGACTCTCCTGAAGCCGCTGTGCGATGGACCGACGCGCGTTGTAGATGGAGCCGCGCCAACTGCTGCTCCGGTGGTCTGCTTGGTGCTCCCATTTCAGCAGGCGTGTGATCAGCACCCGCAGGTGGCTGCGCACGGCCCCACCTTCGCTGCGTCCCATGTCTTCCAATTCCTCGGCGATGTTCGCCACGTCCAATTCGTCGAAACGTCCGGCACGCAGCAGGGCGGCGTTTTCGAACAGCCAGCGCGCGTAATCGGTTTCGTAGAGGGCTGCCACCCGCGTGCGCACGTCAGGTGGGGGGGGCTTTGGGTACAGCGGTCATGGTGGCACCTCGTCGATCATCGGCGGCGGTGTCTGCCGAGGAGGTTGCCCTGATTATGTCACTGCTCAGCCGGACTCGGCAGCAAACCGGGCCCGCTCCGCCAGGCAATCCGGCCCGCCCGTTTGCAGCTCGCGGCAGGGAAGGGGACGGCGCGCGTAGATGCCGCAGTTCATCTCTGCGCGATTCAGCGCGGCGCACCAGCCGTCGTCGAGACGGCGCATGCGCAGATAGCCGGCGCCGTCGTACTCGGTGAGGTGCTCGGGGATGTCGTGGTCGCCGATGCAGGGGACCTCGAGGCGGCAGCAGACGGCGGCGCAGTTGGCGCAGGTAATGGCCATGCCGGATGGCTCGGGTCGCGCGTCGGACCCTACTCGGACTCCCGATAGTATTTCGCCAGCTCTGTCTCGGACACGCGCGTCAGCATGTCGCGCGGGAAGGTGCTCATCAGCTCCCAGGCGAGGTTGAGCGTCGCCTCGATGCTGCGGTCCTCGTCCTCGCCCTGGCCGACGAAGCGCTTGTCGAAGGCGTCGGCGAACCGGAGATAGCGGCGGTCGCGCTCGGAGAGCTCGTCGGCGCCGATGATGCTGGCGAGGTTGCGGGTCTCGAGCGCCCGGGCGTAAAGGGCGTAGAGCTGGGCGGCGACGCGCGGATGGTCCTCGCGGGTGTCGTCCTTGCCGATGCCGTCCTTCATCAATCGGGACAGGCTGGGCGAGATGTGCACGGGCGGGTAGACGCCCTGGTTGTGCAACTCGCGGGAAAGCACGATCTGGCCCTCGGTGATGTAGCCGGTGAGGTCCGGGATCGGGTGGGTGATGTCGTCGGACGGCATGGACACCACCGGCATCATGGTGATGGAGCCGTGGCGCTCGTGGATGCGCCCGCAGCGCTCGTAGATCTCGGCGAGGTCCGAGTACAGGTAGCCCGGGTAGCCCTTGCGCGCCGGCACGTCGCCCTTGGCGGTGGCCACCTCACGCAGGGCCTCGGCGTAGTAGGTCATGTCGGTCATGACCACCAGCACGTGGCGGTCCAGGTCGTAGGCCAGGTACTCGGCTGCGGTGAGCGCCGTGCGCGGCAGGGTGAGCCGCTCCACCGGTGGGTCGTCGGCGAGATTGATGAACATCACCACGTTGCGCAGCACGCCGGAGTTGGCGAACTCATCGCGGAAGAACTTGGCGTCGGCGTACGAAACACCCATGGCCGCGAAGACGATGGAGAAGCTGGTGTCTTCGTCCTTGAGCCTGGCCTGGCGCACGATCTGCGCCGCGAGTCGGTTGTGCGGCAGGCCGGAGCCGGAGAAGATCGGCAGCTTCTGCCCGCGCACCAGGCTGTTCAGGCCGTCGATGGTGGAGACCCCGGTCTGGATGAACTCGCGCGGGTAGGTGCGCGCGGCGGGGTTGATGGCCGAGCCGCCCACCGGCCGGCGGATGTTGGACAGCACCGGCGGGCGGTCGTCGCGCGGCTCGCCGAGACCATTGAACTCCCGGCCAAGGATCTCGGGCGACAGCGCGATCTCGACGGGCTCGTCCAGGAAGCGCACCCAGATGTCCTCCAGGTCCAGATCCTCGGTGCCCTCGAACACCAGGATCAGCACCTCGTCGTCGGCCGCGCGAATCACCTGCCCGTCGCGCGTCTCACCGGCGCCGTCGGTGATGCGCACGCGGTCGCCGAAGGCGACGCCGGGCGTGTGCCGGACGGTGATGAGGCCGCCGCGGGCCTCGCTGGCGGTGCGGTATTCTTTGATGCTCATTCGTTTACTTACCGGCTTGGCTGGCTGTCGCGCTCAGGCGTGCTGTTCGGGCGTCGATTGGAGAGTGCGTAGTGCGAAGTGCGTTTGCGCCAACCTGGCCGGGGTCGTCCATGTATCGCACGACAACGTCCGGCAGACGAAACCTGGACCAAGGTGAATCCCGTCGCGCCGGACTTCGCACCGTGCACCCCGCACTTACTCACTACGATCCGCCCGATAATTGCTCCGCAGTCCCGTAGGATGGGCAAAGCGCAGCGTGCCCATCACTTTCGGTCGGTGGGCACGCTGCGCTTTGCCCACCCTGCGCCGTCCGATTACTCGGTGCTTTGCTTCGCGTACTCGAGTCGAATCGCCTCGAACGCCTGATCCACTTCTTCCGCGAACGCGCGGATGCTGTCCACCTGGTCGCTGTTGTACATGGACTTGCAGCGCCGCGCCTTGGCGAGCTGGGGCAGCTCGGAGAGCTCCGCCACCGGCACGCCGAGCTCGATGAGCGCCATGCCCTTGTCGTAGATGGACAGCGCCAGGTCCAGCAGTGCGAATTGCTTGGCCGGCGAGCAGAAGGTATCCACGTCGTCCAGCGCGCTTTGCTGCAGCACGCCCTCCTTGATCAGCGCGGCGCCTTCCAACTGCCAGCGCTGGGCGTCGGACAGGGCCTCGGGGCCCACCAGGTTGACGATGCGCGAGAGCTCGGCGTCACGCGACAGCAGTGCCAGGGCCTCGGTGCGGCGCTGCTCCCAGTGGCGGTCGACCTCTTCGTGCCACCACTCGGCGGCGGTGTGCACGTGGGCCGAGAAGCTCGTTACCCAGTCGATGCTGGGGTAGTGGCGGGCGTCGGCGAGCTCCTTGGACAGCGCCCAGAAGGTCTCGATGATGTCCTTGGTGTGGCTGGTCACGGGCTCGGAGAAGTCGCCGCCCGGCGGCGACACGGCGCCGATCAGGGTCACGGAGCCGGCGCCCGAGGCAAAGGTCTCGACGCGACCCGCACGCTCGTAGACGGCGGCCAGGCGTGAGGCGAGATACGCCGGATAGCCTTCCTCCACCGGCATCTGGCCGAGGCGGCCGGAGACCTCGCGCAGCGCCTCGGCCCAGCGCGATGTGGAGTCCGCCAGCATGACGACGTCGTAGCCCATGTCCCGGTAGTACTCGGCCATGGTGAGGCCGATATAGATGGACGCCTCGCGGGCCACCACCGGCATGTTGGAGGTGTTGGCCACCAGCAGCGTGCGCTCCATCAGCTTGCGGCCGGAGTACGGGTCTTCGAGCTTCGGAAAGCTCTCCAGCACGTCCACGAGCTCGTTGCCGCGCTCGCCGCAGCCCACGTAGATGACGATGTCCGCGTTGGACCAGCGCGCGATCTGCTGCTGCACCACGGTCTTGCCGGCACCGAAGGGTCCGGGCACCGCGCCTTTGCCGCCCTTGAGCTGCGGGAAGAAGGTGTCGATGACCCGCTGACCGGTGATCAGCGGCGAGACGCCGTCATCGCGCTTCGCGTAAGGCCGGGGTCGGCGCACCGGCCAGCGATGATAGAGGCTCAGCTTGTGGCTGTGTCCCTTGGCATCACGCACGTGCGCGATGGTGGATTCGATGTCGTACTCGCCGGCGGGCGCCACCTCTTCGAGCTCGCCTCTGATGCCCGGCGGCACCAGGATCTTGTGCAGCACCGTCGCCGTTTCCTGCACCGTGCCGAGCACGGCGCCGGGGCCGATCTGTTGGCCCGGCTCCAACTCCCGATTCGGCTCGAACTCCCACTGTTTGGCGCGGTCCAGCGCCGGCACCGCGATGCCGCGGGTGATGTAGTCGCCGGATTGTGCCGCGATCTTCGACAGCGGCCGCTGTACGCCGTCGAAGATGCCGCCCATGAGCCCGGGGCCCAACTCCACGGATAGCGGCCAGCCCAGGCCCATGGCGGGTTCACCGGGGCGCACGCCATCGGTGGCCTCGTAGGTCTGCACCACGGCCTGTTGGCCCGACAGCGAGATCACCTCGCCCACCAGGCCGATCTCGCCGATGCGCACCTGCTCGCCACTGCGGATGCCCGGCAGGTCGATGGTGACGATGGGGCCGTTGATGTCGCGGATGGTGCCGATGCGTTGTTTGTCGCTCATGGTTCGGTTCTGCGCTTCTGGGGGCTACGGCTGACCAATAGGAATTCGGTGGAAAGGGAACACGGTGCGAATTGCGCAGTGCGGACCGGAGCGGCCCTCAACCCGGCAGCGTCCGCACCTCGCACTCCGCACGTCGCACCACGCACTTCGCACTCCGCACTTCTTAACCCCCAAACAACGCCCCGGTGTCGAACCCGGCGGGCAGCAACCGCTCCAGGATGCGCTGCTGGATGCGCGGCCGCAGCCGCGCCATGCGCCCCTCGAAGGTGTTGTCGACGCGAATGCGGCCGTCTTCGCTGGTGACCAGGACGCCGGCGACGGCGTCGATGTGCGCCTCGGCCAGATTTGCCAGCTTGCCCTCGGGCAGCGCGGCCGTGACCCGGGTCCAGTTCGACTCCAGCAGCCGATGGTCATGGGCGTTGGCGGCCACGATCATGGTGTCGCGCTCGATGGCCGCGGCGGCGGTGACGATGAAGCCGGTGAGGGTCTCCAGGTAGGCCGTCTTGTTCTCGATGTGGGCGCGCATGTTCTCGGACAGCCGGTGCTCGACGTCGCGCACCAGATTCCAGCGCACGCGGTCCAGGTGGCTCTGCAGCTTCAGCTCTTCCGCTTGCACCTGCTGGCGGTAGGTGCGCTCGCCGAGGGACTTGGCGATGGCCTCCTCGCGCTGCTCGCGCATGCGCAGCTTGTCCGCCGCGTCGCGCAGGATCTGGTCTCGGGTGCGGTTCGCACGCTCGCGGTACTCGTTGGCCAGGCGCTCGGCGCGGGCGAGGATGGCCTCTTCGAGCTCGTGTGCTTGGGTGACCATTGTAATGAGGGGCTAGGGGCTTGTAATGAGGGGCTAGGGGACCAGTCCGGCACGACACAGAGCTCGAGACCGTTTCCAATCGTTGTCGTTGTCGCATTCGTATCCGCCGCCGACGACCCGCGGCGACGCGCTTGAGCGCTGAAGTCGGGTTCATGACTTCTACGTGCGTGCACGGGGTTGCGCTCCGGGATCATTCCTGGGGGGCCAGGTTGCCGCTGCCGAACAGGGCCGCGAGTCGGTCCGCCACCTCGCTTTGCAGCTGCACCGGCCCCGCCAGGGGCGGCACCGCCACCACGACGATGCGCCCGCCCTCGCGTCGGACCCGGGCCAGGTTGGCGGCACCGGAGCGCATCACCCGTTCGTCCACGAGCACGAAGGCCCGGTCGCGGGACTTGAGCAGCTCGCGGAACACCTGATCCACGTCCTCCGCGCGCGGGTCGGCGTGCGTCTCGAAGCCGATGAGCCGCAAGCCGTCGGCAAGACTGTCCTCGCCGAGGAACAGCATCCGCGTCCGGCTCTGCTCCGGCGTGTCCACGTTTGCCATGACCTGATCACAGCCGATTCAGCAGCAGGATACTCATGACCAGGCCGTAGATGGCGATACCCTCCGCCAGGCCCAGGAAGATCAGGCTGCGGCCCAGCGCCTCCGGGCGCTCCATCACCGCGGCCAGGGAGGCGGCGCCGATGGGTCCCACGGCGATACCGGCGCCGATGGTGGAGAGGCCGGTGGGGATGCCCACGCCGAGGATGGCGAGACCCATGCCGGTGCTCATCTCGGTGACCTGCACCACCTCGCCGGCATCCTGCGCCAGCACGTCCTGGATGCCGAGCAGTAGCAGGCCGAGCTGCGCGGCCACGAACACGAGCAGTTGCGTGGCCAGCGCGGGCTTGCTCCAGCGCGGGATGCGCAGCGTCGCGGCCGGGCGCATCTCCAGGTAGAGGCCGGTGGCGAACAGGCCGACGATGGCAAAGGACATCAGGGCGACGAGCCAGTACATGCGTAGGGTCTCCTAGCTTTGAATAGGATGGTCGGCGAATGTTGGATGCTCAGGATGCCTCGGTGCCGCGCCGCAGCCTGAGTGGTGTGAACTCGTGCCCATCGCCCGAGAAGTAGCGCGAGAAGCCTTCGTAGTACTCCAGTCGCATCACCTGGATCATGACGATGCCACCTTCGAGCACCAGGATGAACAGGTTGCCGAGGATGAGCGTGATGACGGTGCCGACGGTGCCGAGCATGTCGGCCAGCGTGAAGATGGCGATGGCCAGCGCGGCATGGTTGAGGCTGAACGCGGACACGCGCAGGAACGATAGGGTGTTCGAGAGGTACACGATCACCGTGTCCAGGGTCTCGATGAACACGATCAGCGCCTTCTCGGCGATGGGGCCGGTGAGATGGCGCCACTGGTAGACGGCCAGCGCCGACAGCGCGCCGACCACCGCGAGCATTGGCACCCAGCCGAAGCGACCGGCCGTGGCCAGGCCGTAGCCGCCAACCAGGAAGCCGAGATAGAACAGGAGATTGACGGCCCCGTGCGGGGCGAAGATCGCACCTTCGATGTTGCCCGTGACGACGCGATTGTAGATGCCGAGCAGGCAGGCGACGATGATGAAGGCGATGCCCCAGCCGAGCGCCACCTTCAGCATCAGGATCGGGTCGTGCAGCGGCGACATCCACAGCGCCGGCAGCCAGTCCTCGACGCCGAACACGCTGCCGAAGACGAAGCCGAACAGCATGGACGACAGGCCGAGCGCGATGCCGAGCCAGGCGAAGCCCTTCAGCTTGCGGCGGAACAAAAAGGCCGTCAGCGCGATAACGGCGCCGTGGCCGACGTCGCCGAACATCATGCCGAACATGAGCAGGAAGGTGACCGCGAACAGGGGGGTCGGGTCGATCTCGCCGTACTGGGGGATGCCGTACTGCTTCACCAGCGTGGTGAAGGGCGCGAGCAGCGGGCTGCGCGCCGGCACGGTGGGCACCAGCGCGCGCTCGTCGGGGCGCGGGTTGCGCACGGTCATGTCGAAGGGCAGGGCCAGGCTCGCGCCGAGCCGGTCGTCCAGCTTGGCGACGGCGCGTGCGGGGACCCAGCCAGCGAGCATCGCCAGGTGGCCGGCGCTGTGGACGGCCGGACCCAGGTTCACGAAAGGCTCCGCCAACAGGAGCGTGCGGCGGGCGTCCACGAGGGTCTCGTGGTGCTCCCGCCCCCACTGCGTGAGCTCCGTGCGCAGGGTTTCGCGCTGCCCGGCCAGCTCCGCGCGGCGGGTTTGCAGTTCCTCACGCTTGCGGGCGGGGTCCATGCCGGCGATGTCGCTGGGGATGGGCAGGGCCTGGAAGCCGGCCGAGGTGAGCACCGAGCTCAGCTCTGCCTCGCCTTCGCCACGGGGGCCGACGATGATCACGTGCGCGCTGTCGCCGCGCTCGAGGTAGTTGAACAGCAGGTGGTCTGCGAGCTGCACGGCGCCCTGCAGGCGGCTCACGTTCTCCCGCGGCACCATGCCCACGTAGAAGTCCAGGAAGCGCGTCTTGCTGCGCAGCTTGCCGAGATCGATCTTCAGGTTGGCGAAGTTGGCCAGGGACGCTTCCTGATCGCGGATGAAGCGCTCCTCGTCGTCGAGGCGCCGGAACGACTCCTCGAACCGCGACGCCTCCTCCCAGCGCTCGCGCAGCAGGATGCCCACGGCCGCGAGCTCGTCCGGGTGCACCACGTGCAGCTGCGTGATGGGCGGCGTCGCCGGCACGTCCACCAGCTTGGCGATCTTGTCGAGACGCGTCGCGGCCTGGCGGTAGTGCTCGCGATACTCGCGTCCGGGCACGCCGGCGAGCGCCTGCGACTCCGGCGGGCGCTCGTCGGGGTGGAAGCTCTCGGTCTCGGCCAGGGTAAGCGACGCCTGCGGCAGGTCGTCGGTCATCACCAGCAACCGGACATGCTTCATCGGGAGGGGGCGCAGCATGGCTCAAGTCTCCGGCGGCGGCGCAGATGCAGCCTGGGGGTCGGCGGCAGCGACGGGCATGGCGTGCGTGGCTCGCATGGCGTGGCTCGGTTGCATTGGCAGTTGCGTCAGGCTGCAATCAAGCCGCCGTGGGCAAGTCCATCGGACAGTTCGGCGGTGCCAGGCCCAGGGCGATGTCCACCACCTCCTGCGGCAGTTTGAGCAGCCGGCCCTCGATCAAGGCATAGAGCTGGTGCGTGTCGTGCTCGCGCAGGAACAGGTAGGCCAGGGCGCGGGCAACGCCGGAGCGCCCGCCCGCGAGCGTGCGTCGGCACTCCTCGTGCAGCAGGCCGCCGAGGCGGCGCTGCACCTCGATCAGGCTGCCGGCGCCGGCGAGCCGCTCGTTGAGCGGCTCTGGCAAGGCCTCCAGGAGTTGCTCGAAGCCGTCGACGTTGGCGAGCTCCAGCAGCCGCTCGCGGTGCAACAACCGCTTGGAGGGCACCAGGTGGTAGAAGGCCTCGCTGGGCGAGAAGCCGAACGAGAAGCGAAACCGCAGCAACCACAGCAGGTTGATGCGGTCCAGCACGGCACCCAGCAGGTGCTGCACGGCCTGCGCATCGATGCCCTGAAGCTGATTCGCCTGGCGCACCAGCTCCGCGTAATAGCGCGAATCCACCGCCGCCTCCAGCACGAACGGATCGCGGCGCTGCTCGTAGGACTCCCGCGCCTGGCGGGCGATGAGCCGGAACGGCCCGCCCTCCAGCACCCGCAGCAGCTCCAGCACGTTCTCGGCGCGGTAGAGGTCCTGGTGCGGCAGGCGCACCCGCGCCGGCAGGTCGAAGAGGTTTTCCCGGATCTCGGTCTGGTCCAGCCCGTAGAGCTTGCCGCGGATCAGGGTCTTCAGGTTGATCAGCGCGTACTTGCGCGCCCAGGCCAGCAGCAGGCCGCGCCCGGTGGCGTCCAGCGGCCGCAGCAGTATCGCCAGGTCCGCCAGCAGCAGGTGCAGCAGCGTCTGCTCCACGGCGCGGGCCCTGCTGCGCGGGGGGAGCTGCTCGTCCAGCAACGGCTCCAGACCGAAGCGCTCGGCCAGCGCCGGCAGCTTGAGCTCCGCGAGACCGGTCAGCGCCGGCGTGTCCAGCAGCCGCACGGACATGGCCGAGATGCGGGTATTGAGGTAAGCCTCGGCGATGGCGCTCATGGGCGGGCGTCGCAGGGGCCAGGCGTGCCGGGGCGGGATGCGTCGGCGGAGATGTGGTGGGAAGACATTCAGCGCGCCGGGTCGATGAGCAGCTCGAACGCCGCCGCCTGCGCCTCGTGCTCACGCTGCTCGGCCATGTCGCGCAACTGCACGTGGCGCTCGTCGTAGCGGCGCTTCAGCTCGGCGATGGTTTGCTCGGCGCGCTCCTCGGCCTTGTCGATGAAGCCGCGGTGCATATCCGGAATCCGCGCCGTGAAGCGCTGGTCCTCGGCGCGCGCGTCCGCCATGGCGGACTGGATGATGCGCTCGCGCTCCTGCTCGGCGTCCTGCGCGATCTTCTCGGCGCGCATCTCGGCGTCCAGCAGGCGTTTCAGGGTTTCGTCCAACGGCGGCTCCCGGCGGCAGTGACACGCCGCGCAGATTAGCGAAAGCGCGGCGCGTCTGGCCAGTCTTGAATTCTTACGCTTGCGCCATATCAGCTCGCGCCGCTTCCGGGTGCGCCGGGGGCGCGCCTGGTTTGCTCAACGGAGCCGAATGTTTGCAGATGAGGCAACTTCGCCGTTGCAGTTCGCCTGCTCGTCGTTGCCATCGTCGTTGTCGTTGTCGTTGTCGTAATCGGATCGTCGGTACGACAAGGACAACGCTGAGCGCCGTCCAGCCTGCCAAGGCGACGATCACGACTCGTTGGTCCGAGGCCAAGCCTCCCACGTGTGCGCCGGCCTTATCCGGCTGCCGGGGTGGGTGACTTCAGTCGCCCGACGGCCGAGGGCGGGGCACTGAAGTCGGCGTATTCGGGGGAGGCGGCTGAAGTCGGCGTAGGCCGGGGATACGGGCTCGGGCATTTCTGTCTATCATTGGCCCCGGACCCGGTTGAGGCTCGACCGCAGCGTCGGCTTGCTGCCCGCGCGGCGGAGATCATGGGCAAGTCTTGGATGTGGGTCGGGTTAGCGCAGCGTAACCCGACGATGGGCGCCAGTAAGGGCACCAGTAAGGGGCGAGTAAGCCATTCATTGTCGGGTTACGCTATCGCTAACCCGACCTACGACGGTTGCTGCCCCCGCGGCTGCACCGGCTCGGCTGCATTGGCCGCTCCGACGCATCGTCTGGAGCCACCCTGCCGACTGCTCGGACTGTGGCGCAGTTCTGCGAGCCTTCCACGAGGGACCAGATACCCGCGATCGGGGCGCCGGCGGGGATGCGTCGGGCGCCCATGAGCACACGTACCGCAACCGGTGCGAGCCGCACCGAGGAGCCTAAATGCCGTATCCGATGCCACTGCGTGCGGACGCATCGCGTGCCGCCGACCTGGTGTCGGCGCTGGTCCGGTACCTCGTGCTGCTGCTAGCGGTTGCCGCCGGCCCGGTGTTGGCGGATCTGCCGGCCACCGCGGCGAAGATGAAGCAGAGCGTCGTCGCCGTCGGTACCTACATGGCGGTGCGCGCGACGCAGCAGCAACCGCGTGGCACGGGCTTCGTGGTGGCGCCGAGCTACGTGGTCACCAATGCCCACGTGGTGCCGCGCAACCTGGACGCCGGCCGTCGCGAGACCATCGCCATCTACCGGCCCGTCGCCGACCACCGTACGGCGATGCGCCCGGCCAAGCTGGTGGCCATCGACCGTGAGCACGATCTCGCCCTGCTGCGCTTCGAGGGCGCCGCGCTGCCGGCCGTGAGCCTGGGGCGCACCACCGACATCCAAGAGGGTCAGTGGGCCGCCTTCACCGGCTATCCGCTGGTGAACGCGCTGTGGCTATTCCCGGCAACCCACCGTGCCACGGTCGCCGCCATCGCGCCCATCGCGGCGCCGGTGGGCTCCGGCAAGGAGCTGACCCCCGAGATGATCAAGCGGCTCTCGGCGCCGTTCAATATTCTCCAGCTGGATGCGACGGCCTATCCCGGCAGCAGCGGCAGCCCCCTCTACGACGTGGATACGGGGCGTGTGCTCGGCGTCATCAACAGCGTCTATGTCAAAAACACCCGGGAGTCCGCCATCAAAGACCCGAGCGGCATCACCTATGCCATCCCCGTGGACTACGTGCGCAATCTCATGAACAAGGCCGGCGTGCGCTGACACCGCGCCGACCGGCGCCGGGGCTCGCCCGGCGCCGTCCCACGCAAGGGCTCGCTCGAATTCACAAGCGCGGACGCAGGACAGAAGGGACCACGGCAGCAATGCAAGATCGTCATAGCAGTGCCGAGGGCCGCGGCCTGGATGCGGCCTTCAACCGGGTGCTGGCGGCCGAGGCCGAGGCGCGCGACGCCATCGCGCGTTGCCGGGAGCAGGCCGCGGCGCGGGTGGCCGCCGCCGAGCGTGAGGCGCGCGCCATCGCGCAGCGCGCAGAGCGGCGTATCCAGGTGGCGCACCGCATCGCCGACCGCGGCATCGAGCGTGGCCTGGCCGAGCTCGCGGTGTCCGGCGACGAGGCCGCCGCCGGCCCGGCGCCAGACGCGGCGGCGCCGGACGCGGCGGCTCTGGATGCCCTGGCGGCGGCTCTGGCGGCCGAGCTCACGACGCCGTTCCCCGGGAGTGAGCCTTGAGCAGCGCCGCCCGCCATGCCTTTGCCTACGCCCAGGCGCGGGTGCAGGCCCGCTACGGCGCACTGCCGGCGGAGGCTGACTGGCGGCGCATCAGCGGCATCCGCGGTCTCGGTGCCTGGCTGGAGGAGGCGCGCGGCGGTCCGCACAGGGACTGGATCAAGGGCTTCTCGGCCGCCAGTGACGTGCACGACATCGAGGCCGGCGTGCGCGGGCTGCTGTTCGCCGAGATCGATGCCGTCGCCCGCTTTGTGCCCAAGCCCTGGCGCGACGCCGTCCGCTGGACCCGCTGGCTGCCGCTGCTCAGCCTGCTGGAGCATCTGCGCGCCGGCGCCGAGCTGCCCCGCTGGGCGCGGCGGGTGCCATGTATCGCCGCGCTGCTGGGCGACGACGGTGCGCTGCTGCCGCGGCGCCTCCAGCGGGCCGGCATCGCCCCGCTGCTGAATCACGACGCCGCGGAGCCGGTGTCCGCATGCTGGGTTGCCGGCTGGCGCGGGCGCTGGCCGCGCTCGGGCGTCGCGGTGCGCGCCGACCTGGAGCGGCTTGCCGCGAGCATCGGCGCACACCTCGACGCCTTCCGCCGCAGCGACCCGGCGCACGCCTGGACGCCGCGCCAGCAACTGCGCGAGCGGCTGCGGTTCGAGTTCCACGGGCTCGGCCTGTCGCCGGCGATGCCCTTCGTCTACCTCGCCCTGGTGGCGCTGGACCTGGAGCGGCTGCGCCGGGCGCTGCTGGACCGGGCGCTATTCCCGGAGTCGCCGCCTCCAGACGCGCCGAGCGCACGCGCGGAGGCGGCCTGATGCTGCGCCCGGTCGCCACGCGCTGGTTCGAGGTGCTCTGCCCGCGCAGCGAGTCCGTGCGCACGCTGGCGGAGCTGGCGCGCACCGGGGCGGTGGAGCTGGAGCTGCGCCGGCCGCCGAATGGGGATCTTAGGGCCGCCGACCGGCCGCTGGCGGCGATCGCCGCCGGCCTCGCCGAGTACCAGCGCCTGGCGCAGCGCTACCAGCGCTACTGGCAGCGCGGGCGGCTGCGCCGCGGCCCCCTGCTGGAGGCGCCGATGCGGGTCATGGAGCGCGCCCTGGCACGCATCGGCGCCTACCAGCGTGAGGCGGACCCGCTCATCGACCAGCTGCAAGCCTGCGAGGAAGAGCTCACGGGCCTCAAGTGGCTGGGGCAGATCATCGGCAAGCTGCGCGGCAGTCCCCTGGACTTCGCGCGGATCACGGATTCCGGGCCGATCCTCGCCACCTTCTGCGCCATCCTGCCTGCCGGCACGGTGCTGACCCTGCCGATGCCGATGCTTGCCCGGAGCGTGCCCTGGGACGAGGAGGACTGCTGGCTGATCCTCGGTCCCGCGGACGGCATCGAGGCCGCCAAGGCGCGCGTGAAGGCGCAGCAAGGGCGCATCGTCGTGCGCCCGCCCTGGCTCGAGGGCGATGCGGTCACGGCGCTGGCGCGCATCCGCGCCCGGCGCGGCTTCCTATCCCGGCGCCTGATCCACCTGTACGCGGAGCTGGACACGCTGTTCGACGAGTATTCCCTCGGCGACATCCTCGGCGAGGTGCTCTGGCTGGACTGGTTCAGCCGCCGGGTGGGCGCCCTGGAGCGCGAGGGCGAGCACCTGGCCTGGATCACGGGCTGGACCGACGACCTCGACGGCGAGCGCCTCACCGCCGCACTGGACCGCGCCGAGACGCGCGCGCTGCTGCGCTTCGCGCCGCCGCCGGCGGGCACGCAGCCACCGCGAGTGCTGAAGAACCCCGCTTGGCTCAGGCCCTTCGAGCTGTTCGCCCGGGCGCTCGGCGTGCCCGGCGCCGACGAGGCCGACCCGACGCCGCTGCTGGCCGTCGTGGTGCCACTCCTGTTTGGCTACATGTTCGGCGACCTCGGTCAGGGGCTGGTGCTGGTGGCGCTCGGGCTGTGGCTGAGGCGCCGCTTCGAGGCGGCGCGGTTGCTCGTGATCTGCGGTGCGTCGGCGATGCTGTTCGGGCTCCTGTTCGGCAGCCTGTTCGGCCTGGAGCACCTGATCCCGGCGCTCTGGCTGCATCCGCTGGAGGACCCGGTGCTGGTGCTCGCGGTGCCGCTCGTGTTCGCGGTGCTGCTGCTGTCGCTGGGGCAGCTCCTGGCGGGCTTCGGTGCCTTGGCGGCCGGGCGGCTGGACCATTGGCTCGCCGTGGATGCCGGGATGCTGGTGATGTATCTGGGCCTGGTGGGTCTGCTCGTGCTGCCGGGCGCCGGCCTCGGCTGGGTCGCGCTGCTGGGCGTTGGCTGGTATGTGCTCGGTTCCTACTGGGCCGCGCGCCGCCTGCTGGGCGCCCTGGCCGCCGTTGGGCACCTGGCCGAGAGCGGGCTCCAGCTCGCCACCAACACCCTGTCCTTCGCCCGCGTCGGCGCCTTCGCGCTGGCCCATGCGGCCCTGTCCGCCGCCGTCGTCACCATGGCCAGCGCCGCGCCCGGCTGGGCGGCGGTGCTGATCCTGATCGCCGGCAACCTGGTGATCATCCTGCTGGAGGGGCTGGTGGTGTCCATACAGACCACGCGGCTGGTGCTGTTCGAGTTCTTCAATCGCTTCCTCAGGGGCACCGGGCGGGTGTTCAGTCCGCTGCCGGCGCCGCCCGCCATCGTCACCGGAGGTCCGTCATGAGCAAGTCCGTCTTCATTGCAGCCTCGCTGCTGGTGTCCGCCGTGCTGGCGGCGGCGCTGGCGAGCCTGCTCATGTGGCAGCCCCAGGCGCTCGCGGAGGGGCCGGTGGTGGAGATCGCCGAGCGCATCATCGATCCGAGCGTGCAGCGGTGGGGCTTTCTCGCCGCCGCCCTGTCCACGGCCATCGGCGCCCTCGGCGCCGGCTACGCGGTGGGCACCGTGGGCGCCGCGTCCGTCGGCGCGCTGGCGGAGAAGCCGGAGCTGTTCGGCCGAGTGCTGATCCTGGTGGGGCTGGCGGAGGGCATTGCCATTTACGGCCTCATCGTCTCGGTGCTGATCCTGAACAAGCTCTGAGCCCGCCGGAGAACGGTCATGGCCGCGCGCTGCGTCTTCATCGGCGACGAGCTGAGTGCGGCGGGCTGGCGCCTGGCCGGTGCCGACTGCCGGACGCCGGCGCCGGCGGAGACGCCGGACCTGTTGCGGGCGCTCTTGCGGACAGCGCGCGATGAGGCGCCCGTGGGCCTGATCCTCATCACCGCCGAGTACGCAGCGGCGCTGCCGCAGGCGCTGCTGGAGGAGGCGCTGGCGGCGCAGCGGCCGCCCTGCGTGGTGGTGGCGGACGCGCGCGGACGCGTGGCGCCGGCGGACCTCACGGCCGCGTTGAAACGACAGTTGGGGTTGGCGGAATGAACACCGAACAACGCGAGCGCGCCCTCCTTAAGCTGGTGCAGGACGAGCGCGACAAGGCCTGCCGCCGGCTGCTGGCGGAGGCCGCCGAGCGCGCCGCTGCCATCAAGCGCGACGCCTATCGGCGCGAGCGCGGGTTGCTGCACCAGCGCATCGAGGCCGAGCGCAGCCGCGCCCAAGGCCTGCTGCGCAAGGCCGGCGCCGAGCGCGCCACCGCCGAGCGCCGTCGCGGCGAGCTGGCGGACGCGCGGCTCCTTGCCGCCGTCTGGCCCAGGCTGCGGGCGCAACTGGCAGAACGCTGGGCGAGCGCCGACAGCCGCGTGCAATGGGTGAGCACCGCGCTGGCGCAGGCGCGCAAGCGGTTGCCCCAAATGGGCTGGACCATTCGCCACGCCCCCGGCTGGCCGGAGGCGGAGCGCGCCACGGCATTGGCCGAGCTGGCTCAGCATGGGATTCCGACCCCTTCGCTGCGCGCGGACGGCGAGCTCTCCGCCGGACTCCTCATCGCCGCCGGCGGCGGCGTGCTGGACATGAGCCTGGAGGGGCTGCTTCAGGACCGCGAGCAGGTGGAGGCGCGGCTGCTGGCACTCGCCAGGCGCGGGGCGCCGGATGCCGGCCCGATCGGTGCCGCGGAGGTTCCGGCATGAAGCCTCGCGCCACCACCACCTGGCTCAGCGGCCCGGTGCTGCGGGCGGCCACCGAGGGCAGCTTTCTAATGCGCGAGGCCGTTGTCGTCGGCGAGCAGCGCCTGCTCGGCGAGGTCATCCGGGTCGCTCGCGACGAGATCACCGTGCAGGTGTACGAGGACACCTCGGGCCTGCGGCCGGGCGACCCGGTGGTCGGCAGCGGCCGGCTGCTGTCCATCCGGCTCGGCCCCGGCATCCTCGGGCGCATCTTCGACGGCCTGCTGCGGCCCATCGGCGTGGCAGACGGTGATCTGGACGCCGCCTGGGTGCGGCCCGGCATGCGCGAGGCGCCCCTGGGGCGGTTCCTGTTCACGCCGAAGGTCTCCGTCGGCGAGCGCGTGGCGCCGGGCGGCATCGTCGGCGACGTCGCTCCCGCGGATGGCGCCCCGGACGACGATGCCGAAGGGGCCTCGGCCCGGCGCCTGCATCAGCGCTGCCTGGTGCCACCGGACGCCAAGGCCGGCGAGGTGGTCCAGCTCGCCGATGCCGGCGTCGTGGCAGAGGACGTGCCGGTCTGCACCCTGCGCACCGACGACGGCGGCGAATACGACATCGCGCTCTCCCACCGCTGGCCGGTGCGCCTGCCGCGGCCGGTGGCGAAGCGCCTGCCGGCCGACGAGCCCATGCTCACCGGCCAGCGCATCCTGGACTGCCTCTTCCCCATCGCCCGCGGCGGCACCGCGTCCATCCCCGGCGGCTTCGGCACCGGCAAGACCGTGCTGCTGGAGACCGTCGCCAAGTGGTGCGATGCCGACGTCATCGTCTACGTCGGCTGCGGCGAGCGCGGCAACGAGCTGGCCGGGCTGCTGGCGGAGTTCCTGGAGCTGACCGACCCGCGCACCGGCCGGCCACTGCTGGAGCGCACCGTGGTCATCGCCAACACCTCCAACATGCCGGTGGCGGCGCGGGAGGCGAGCATCTACACCGGCATCACCGTCGCCGAGTACTTTCGCGACCAGGGCCTCGACGTGGCGCTGATGGCGGACTCCACCAGCCGCTGGGCCGAGGCGCTGCGGGAGGTCTCGGGCCGGCTCGGCGAGCTGCCGGGGGAGGGCGGCTATCCGGCCTATCTGTCGAGCCGGCTCGCGGACTTCTACGAGCGCGCCGCGCGGGTACAGACCCTGGCGGGCGAGAAAGGCTCGGTGAGCATCATGGGCGCCGTGAGCCCGCCGTCCGGCGACTTCTCCGAGCCCGTCACCAACCACACCCGCCGCTACGTCGGCTGCCTCTGGGCGCTGGACGTGCGCCGGGCGCAGGCCCGGTTCTACCCGGCCATCCACCCGCTCACCTCCTACAGCGACAGCGCCCAGGGCCTCGCGCGCTGGTGGCACGCCGCGGGCTGCACCCGCTGGGAGACCCTGCGCCGGCGCTTCCTGACCCTGCTGGAAGACGAGGCGCGCCTGGAGCGCATGGCCCGCATCATCGGCCGCGACGCCATGCCGTCGCGACAGCGCCTGACCCTGCTCTGCGCCCAGCTCATCAACCAGGCCTTCCTGCGCCAGTCCGCCTTCTCCGACATCGACCGCTACGCCACGCCCCAGCGCCAGGCGGTGATGATGCGCCTCATCGGCGGCTTCATCGACGCCGGCGACAAGCTGCTGGGGCAGGGCATCCCGCCCGAGCGCCTCAACGACGCCCCCATCTTCCGCGCCCTGATGCGCATGGGCGAGGAGATCCCGGACGGCGAGTGGGAACGCTTTTCGCAATTGGACCGGGAGCTGGCGGCGACGGTACGGCGGTTGGAGGAAGAAGAAGTGCGTAGTGCGTAGTGCGTAGCGCACCGCTGCATGTGGGAGCGGCACTCCCGGTGCCGCGCCCGGCGTAGCGCAGCGGCACCTGTGGGAGCGGCACTCTCGGTGCCGCGACCTGCCGCGCGTGCAAAGTGCGATATGCCAGACCCGGCCCGCGGCCTGTTCGATGCGACAGCTCCGGTCGAGCGCAGCGAGATCCACCCGTCGGCAGCGACCAGACCGCCCCGGCGCGCGCCCGGGAGACCGCCTGGCATGACATTCATGCCAATTCGGACTAGACTCACTGCCAAGTGGCAGATCGGAGTCATCCGCATGAGCGTGGCAGAGCTGGCCCAACCCCATTACGACATCCCTCGCACCCCGCAGGACCTCCTCGGCGGCCTGTCCGTGCTCGCCCGCGTGCCGCGCTCCCCGCTCGACTGGGTGGCCGTGATCCGCCGCGGCCTGCCGGCGGCCAGCGTGGACGCCCTGGCCCGCGGCACGGGCCTCTCCCGCGCCGAGGTGGCCTTTGCCGTCGGCATCCCGGAGCGCACCCTCGCCCGGCGCAAGCAGGAGGGCCGGCTGCATGCCGAAGAGTCCTCACGCCTCGTGCGCCTGGCTCGCGTCATCGCCCGCGCCGAAGAGGTCTTCGAGGACCCGGCCGCGGCCATGGACTGGCTCAAGTCCGCCAACGCCGCCCTCGACGGCGCCACGCCCCTGAGCCTGCTCGACACCGACATCGGCGCCGAGAGCGTCATGGACACCTTAGGGCGCATCGAGCACGGCGTCTTCGCCTGATCGTCGGGCCTCCTAACGTCGGCCCGACCCACACGGCCACGCCCTCGACGGCCGCGAGCGCGAATACTCGCCCTGTCTCAGACCCTCATGTGTAGGTCGGGTTAGCGCAGCGTAACCCGACGACGGGCGTCCGTAACCCGTTGATTGTCGGGTTACGCTACCGCTAACCCGACCTACGATCCGCTCGTTTTCGGCATTGCGAGCAAATACCTTCACGGTCTCAAAGCGTGCCCATCCTTCAACCCCACAGCCGCGCCACAACCCAGGCCACCATGCCCCCCACCTGGCGCCTCACCACCGCCCGTTTCGCCGACACCGCCTTCAGCGGCGACGGTGCCCGCCGCTTCGGCGGCCGCTGGAACCCGAAGGGCACCGCCGTCGTCTACACCGCCTGCACCCTGTCGCTCGCCATGCTGGAGATGCTGGTGCAGGACCAACCCCTGCGCGCCCGCTACGTCGCCGTCCCCGCCGACATCCCCGACGACCTCGCCATCGAGCGCATCGACCCCGCCGACCTGCCCGCCGACTGGCGCGACCCCGCCGCCCGCGACACCCTGCGCCGCATCGGCGCGGAGTGGGTGAGGCGGCAGGACACCGCCATTCTCGCCGTTCCCAGCGCCGTCATCCCCATCGAGACCAACTACTTGCTGAACCCGGCGCACCCGGACTTCGGCCGCGTGGGCATCGGCGCGCCAGAACTGCTGGAGGCGGACCAGCGGCTCTTTCGCAAGGGCAACGGGACCGCTTGAGCCGTGGCAGCGCCGGCGCGGATGCAGCTCAGCGTAAGCAGTCAAACACTAAAGCAAGCGCTCGTGTCGTTCGCAATCTTCGCGGCGCGAGCAGGTTCCAGGCGGCGGAGCCGCCAAGCCCGCGTGTTGTCCGCTGCGCCGAGCAGCCGGATGTAGAGTCGGAAGCCGATGCTCACGTTTCTGCAAGGGTTCGAGCCGCGATCGGTTGCTAGTTCAACCGCGCGAACGCGAAAATATCGCGGCCGTTCTTGCGACAGCCGTCCAGGTGTCGCCCTGGAGGGCGACACTCCCAGGTGGCGTCTGGCCAGAGTGCGGCCGGAGTGTCGCCCTCCAGGGCGACACGGATGAGCAACGTCGACGGCGATGCCGTGGAAGTGCAGGACGCGAATGCGCCGCCGAGACTGAGCCGGTACGGCTCAGCCACCCCGCGTCGAGCCGCCCGCGTCCGGCCCGAGCATCGACATGTCCGGATGGTCGCGGGCGATGCGCTGCTCGATCTCCGAGACGCGGTCTTCGTCGACGCTTGCGGCGATCATCATCTCGCCATGACGCATGGCCGACTGCTGGGCGTTCATCGGCGATGCCTTGCGGCGCTCATGCAGCAGCGACCAGGTGCCGACGACGGCGGCGCCGATCAGGCCGAGCAGCAGCACCAGCCCCTCGCTCGGCCGCCTGAAGAATATCGCCGAGAGTGACGGCAAGGCCACGGCACCCACCAGGGCACCGGGCAGGATCGCCATGAAGGTGTTGCGCCAGCGCGTGGCCTCCACCGGCAGACCGCCGGGCAGATCTTTGCCATAGACGTGCAGTTGCCGGCGCTCGAATCCCTGTTCGAGGAGCTCGTCGATCAGGCGGCGGCCTTCGGTGGGCTCGTGGGCGTGGATATAGATGGTCGAGGTCATGTTTGCCTCCCGAGTTTAGGTGACGACCGGGTTTGCGACCGGATGTCGCGTGGTCGGGATGTTCAGGAGGATTGGAGCAAGCACTGTGCCGTCACCGGAGAAGGGGTGGGGCGGCGCGTGGTCCTGCGCAGCGCCGCCGACTGGGCGGATGGGGAGATTCCGCGGCCGCCGGAGCGCTCGGCTCGTGACCCGCGGTATGGAAGCAGCATCCGTACCGATTGCCTCGGGTTACAGCAACGGGCCAGCCGGTGGGTGTGGGCTCTGCCGCAGAACGACGCGGGGCGCAGCGGTGGCGGGTGGATTTGCCGCTTTTGGTGGGGCAGGTACACCGCTGCCCGCAACGGCGCATCCGGGGACGGCCGCGTCGCCCCTGATCGATGGCGCTCCTGGATGGAGCTTCCGCTTCGCGGCCGCACGCGACGCGCGGGCCATGCTGGACGCCCGTGCGATGGCCTACGCTTGCCATGGCGGGATCAGGGTTTCACACTCCGTTCCAGGCCCGGCATGCGGTCCCTAGTGCACGGCCTTGGAATTGTCGACACCGTGCGCTGTCCGGAGCGCGCAAGTGTCGCCCTGGAGGGCGACACTCCGGCCATCGCGACCCACGCCCGGCGTGTCGCCCGGCGTGTCGGCCGGCGTGTCGGCCTCCAGGTCGACACGGATCAGCGCCGCGGGCAGCGTTGAGCGTAGTCTCGATGCTTCCGCATCAATGCACCAGTGCTTCGCTGCGGAAATCCCGAGACCGGGCTCCCTCGTGTTCGTGGTCGTAATCGAATATCCGGATGGTTGAGATCACGACAACGACCACGACCACGACAACGACAACGACAACGACCTGAGACGGTCTCGGCACTGGTGCACTGGTGCACTGGTGCACTAGCCCCTAGCCCCTAGCCCCTCATTTGAGATGTACGCACGACTCATCGGTGAAGACATCGCCAACCGCGTGGACGGACCGCTGCTGTTTCTGCGGCGCACGGTGGACGTCGGCCTGAACGAGGCCGTGGAGGTGGAGGACGGCAGCGGGCAGGCGCGGCTGGGACGCATCGCGGCGCTGGACGAGGACAGCGTCACGGTGGAGATGCTGGACGATACGGCGGGGCTGCGCATCGACGGGGCGCGGGTCAGGTTCTTCGGCGAGCCGCTGCGCTTCCACGTGGGGCCGGGGTTGCTGGGGCGGGTGTTCAACGGGGTCGGCAAGCCGCTGGACGGCGGGCCGCCGCTGGCGGCGCGGCAGGCGTTTCGGGTGGACGGGCTGCCGCTGAAGCCGTCCGCGCGGCAGGCGCCGAGCGAGTTCCTGGAGACGGGCTTCACGGCCATCGATCTGATGAACTCCCTGGTGCGCGGGCAGAAGCTGCCGCTGTTCTCGGGCGGCGGGCTGCCGCACGACCGCATCGCCGTGGACATCGCCTGCAACGCGCGGCTGCCGGGGGCGGGGCGCGAGGCGGGTCCGGCGGCCGCGGGCCGGAACGGCGAGGACGACTTCGCCATCGTCTTCGCCGGCATCGGCATCCCGCACGGCAGCGCGGAGTTCTTCCGCGGCTCGCTGGAGCAGAGCGGGGCGCTGGCGCGCACGGTGCTGTTTCTGAACCTGGCGTCGGACGCCAGCGCCCAGCGCCTGCTGACGCCGCGCTTTGCGCTGACGGCCGCCGAGTACCTTGCCTTTGAGGAAGGCAAGCACGTGCTGGTGATTCTGACGGACCTCACCAACTACTGCGAGGCGCTGCGCGAGGTCTCGGCGAGCCGCGGGGAGGTGCCTAGCCGCAAGGGTTATCCGGGCTACATGTACTCGGACCTGGCGACCCTGTACGAGCGCGCCGGGCGCATCCGCGGCCAGGCGGGCTCGGTGACCCAGGTGCCGATCCTGACCATGCCCAACGACGACATCACCCATCCCATCCCGGACCTCACCGGCTATATCACCGAGGGTCAGCTCGTGCTGGACCGGGAGCTGCACCGGCGTGATCTCTATCCGCCCATCCGCGTGCTGCCGAGCCTGTCGCGTCTGATGAAGGACGGCACCGGCAAGGACCTGACGGACGCGGACCACCCGGCGCTGGCCGCCCAGCTCTACGCCGCCTATGCCCAGGCGCAGCAGACGCGCATCCTGGCGAGCGTGGTGGGCGAGGAGGGGCTGTCGGAGACCGACCGGCTGTACCTCGCCTTCGGCGAGCGCTTCGAGACGGCGGTCGTCGCCCAGGATGGACGCCGCAGCCTGGCACAGAGCATGGACGCGGGCTGGCAGGCGCTGCGGGGCCTGCCGCAGAAGGAACTGACGCGCTTGTCGGATGCCCAGATCGCGGCGCACCTCGGCGGTGAGCACGGCAGGGTGGTGCCGGATTATCGCGCGGTGGCGCCGGACGCCGGCGATGATGGCGATGAAGCCGGCCGGATGTTCGGCGGCGGCCCGCACGCCGAACCCGCAACGGCCTGACGCGGACAGGGGCATTACCGGCCATGACCGACCGCGAGCTGGTGCCGACGCAGAGCGCCTTCCTGGAGCTTACGGCGGAGCGTGCCGGCATGCACGAGGGCTACCGCTTCCTGGACGAGAAGCGGCTGATCCTGGCCGGCGAGATCCTCGCCAATCTGCGTGACTATGACGCCACCATGGCGCGCTGGCGGGAGGCGGAGGCCGCGGCGCGGGCGGCGCTGCGGGCGGCGGTGGGTCGGCATGGATTGGAGGAGTTATCGATTTACCCTGCTGCCGCGGCGGCGTGTGGGCTCGAGACCGTGGGTCGCTCGGTGCTTGGGGTGCGGGTTGAGGACCTGCCGCCTTTGGCGGAGGTCGAAGCTGAAGTCGATGACGGCGTCGCGACGCAGGCGAGCCAGAGCCCCGAGGCCGATGCCTGCCGCGCGGTGTTTGCGAGCATGCTGCCCATCGCCGCGCGGCTCGCGGTGCTCACGGGCAACCTGGAGCGGCTGCGGGTGGAATACCTGCGCACCGCCCGCCGCGCCCGGGCGCTCGAGGACGTGTTGCTGCCGGAGATGGACGCGCGCATCAGGTTCATTGACAACGCGCTGGAGGAACTGGAGCGTGAGGAGGCGGTGCGGGTGCGCCGCGCCGGGCGCTGAGGTGAGATCGGGCGTCGGGCCTCCTAACGTCGGCCCGACCTACGGGGCGCGTGTAGGTCGGGCAGAGCGGTAGCGACGCCCGACGGCGGCGGTTGCGTCGGGCCTCCTAACGTCGGCCCGACCTACGGGGCGCGTGTAGGTCGGGCTGAGCGGTAGCGAAGCCCGACGGCAGCGGTTGCATCGGGCGTCCTAACTTCGGCCCGACCTACGATCTTCAGTTACCGTGGTGGCCAAGACCTCGCCAACTGCGCTGCAAGACGGCGAAGAGCAGGGCCGTGGACCAGCCCACGAGCAGGATGCCGTCCAGCGCCTCGATGCCGCTCAGCAGCCGCCACTCGTCCACGCCCAGCGTAACGTCGCCGTAGCCCACCGTCGTGAAGGTGACGAAGGAGAAGTAGGTCGCCTCCTCGAAGGTGTCGAGCCGGTGCGAGGGCACCAGCCAGCGGTAGGCGAGCGCCCAGAGCAGGATCTCCAGAACGTGCAGGATCATCAGCGCGGTGGCGAACCAGACGATGGCCAGCAGGGCTGTGCGGGCCTTGAACCGGGCCTCCAACTCGGCGAAGTGGCGGGCGAAGGAGCGCATCAGCCCCACGGTGCCGACGGCGTGCATGACCACCGTCAGCGCGATCAGGCCGATGCCGGTGGCGATAACTTCGAGCATCCGGGCGTTACATCAGGTCGAAGCCGCGTGGCGGCGGGGGATGGGCATGCTACTGCACCGCGTGGAGCACTGGTGGACGTGCCGGAAAGCTTGGGCTGGCGCCCCGCCTGCTGCTGCTCGGGCGAGGCGGGCGCCGGACATGAAACTGCCGGGCGTCGCCGTCTCGCGGCGCCCGGCAGGCATAAAGGAAGAACTCGGTTCAGGCGGCCTGGCCGTGGTGGCGCGCGGCCTCCACCTCCGCGTCGCGGTAGTGTGGGTCGATCCAGCAGCGTGGCAGCGGCTCGCCGGACGCGAATCTGAGCTTGCCCTTTTCGAAGTGGGCCGGATCCTGCGCCTCTTCCCCGTAGTGCAGGCGACCCACCACGGTGCCATGCGTCGGGTTGTAGAGGTCGTGCAGCGCGAGCACTTCGACGAGCTTTCCGGTGTCTTGGTCTTTGAGCAACATGGTCACCTCCGTTCTGCGGGCTCGATCTCCTATCTATCAAGATAGTCCGTTCCCGGTGCGCCGCGGCACCGCGGCCGCGGCATCGCGGCGACGCCCCGATACGCGCATCCGGGCAGTGCTGGCTCGAACGCCAAGCAGGAAGTGAGCCAGCCGCTGGAACGGCCGCGAATGGACACTTGCAGACCGCGAGCGCCCAGACTCCGGGCGCCCAGTCCCTCGGCCTCGACCCGCTGGACGTGACCCGCCATCAGTCGCGTGGAGCGTTGGCCGACCCTCCGCCTGCCGGTTTGCGCAAACAAGTTTCCCCACAGGCAGCATGGGATCGGGGGATTTACCCCGGGCGCGGCGCAGTTCCCCCAATTCAGCTGCCGTTCTTGCGCAGCAGTGCCGCTGACGTCCGCCGCCGCTGAGCCCTCGGTGGGCCATCTGTCTGCGCACGCGGGGCGCAACAACGCGCTGGGATCGCCGCAGCGTCGAGGCTTGGTCCGTGGCTTGCTGAACGATTCAGTAAGTCAGGTGCGGCCGGCGTGCCGCCCGCAGCCACGGAGGCCGAAACGTCACGATGATTTTCAAGCAGTTCTACCTGGAGAGCCTAGGCCACGCATCCTATCTGGTCGGGTCCGAGGACACCGGTCACGCGCTGGTGCTCGACGTCCGACGCGACGTCGAAACCTACTTCGCCGAGGCGCGCGCGCAGGGCTTGCGCATCCGCTACGCCTGCGACACCCATCAGCACAACGACTATCTCTCCGGCATCTGCGAACTGCCCAATCGCGCCGACGTGCAATTGCTGGCCGGGGCCCGCGCCGAGGTCGGGTATCCGATGCGTGCCATGGACGACGGCGAGCGCCTCGACATGGGCGAGGTGCGCTTCGAGCTCCTGCACACGCCGGGGCACACGCCGGAGCACGTGAGCCTGCTGGTGACTGACCGCTCCCGCGGTGAGGAGCCGGCGCTGCTGCTGTCGGGCGGCGCGCTGCTGGTGGGCGACCTGGCGCGCCCGGACCTGCTCGGCGGCGAAGCGGAAACCCGCCGAGGCGCCAAGGCGTTCTGCGACACCCTGCAACGCAAGATTCTGCCGCTGCCGGACTTCGTCGAGGTCTATCCGACGCATGTGTCGGGGTCGCTCTGCGGCGGCCACATCGGCAGCCGGCTCTCCACCACCATCGGCTACGAGCGGCGGCTCAACCGCCTGCTGGCGAATCTGACCTCCAAGGAGGAGTTCGTCGACCACTGCATGGACCTGACGGACCTGCCCGCGGTGCCGCCCTATTGGTCGCGCATGCGTCGGCTCAACAGCGAAGGCCCGCCACCGCTGGGCGTGCTGGCGGACCCGCCGCCGCTGGATCTGGACACCTTCGAGCGGCTGCGGGGCGAAGGTGCCATCGTGCTGGACTGCCGGTCGCCGGAGGCCTTCGCGGCGCATATTCCCGGCGCCATCAACGTCGGCATCGGCACCGGCTTCGCCACCTGGGCCGGCAGTGTGCTGCATCCCGAGCGCGACCTGGTATTGCTGCTGGACCGGGCGGACGACCTCTGGGAGGTGTGCTGGCAGCTCCTGCGCATCGGCCATCCGCTGCCGCGGGGCTGGCTCGCCGGCGGCATGCTCACCTGGCGCACCGCGGGCAAGCCCATCGCAGTGCTGCCGCAGTGGACGGTGCGGGACCTGCGCCGGCAACGGCGCGAGCAATCTGACCTCCTCCTGCTCGACGTCCGCCAGCCGGCGGAATGGCGGGCCGGGCACATCCCCGGCGCCATGCATCTCACCGGTGCCGAGCTCACCCGACGCGTGGACGATCTGCTCGCCGGAATCTCGGCGCAGCGGCCCATTGCCGTCATCTGCGGCAGCGGCTACCGCTCCTCGGTGGCCGCAAGCGTGCTCAAGGCCCGCGGGCACGATCAGGTCGCCCATGTACTGGGTGGCATGACCGGCTGGCAGGCGGAGGGCTTCGAAACGACCCGAGACAGCCATGAACACTGAACAACAGCCGGACGCCCAAGCGCCGGAACCCAAAGACCCACATGCAGCGCCCGGCGCCCCCACCGCGCCCGCCGAGCACCATCGCGAGGTGCGCCCCGAGCCGGTCGAGTGCGTCGAGTGCCGGGTGCAGATCCCGGCGGACGAGGCCGTGGCCGCCGAGGCGCTTGAATACATCCTCTACTTCTGCTCGCCAGAATGTCATGAGGCCTGGGAAGGGGAGCAAGCGCAGCGCCCCGACGCGGCACGCGGGCAGGAGCAAGAGCAACACGGCAAGGGCTAGCCGAAGGCCGGCCCTTCGTCGCCGACATGACGGCCTGAGCGCCGTCAGGGAGCGCGCCATGATCCAGAGCCTTCTCTCCGCCGATGCCTTGCTCCGCTGCCGCTTGCTGACACTGGACGGCGCGGTCGCGGGCCTCACCGACCTGATCCTCGACACCGAGGGCTGGCGCGTGCGCTTCCTAGCCGCGGACGTCCGGCAGTGGGCGCCGGACCGGGATGCACTGGTGACGCCACGGCTGGTGGCCGACGTTGACGAGGCGAGCGGGGTGGTCTCGCTGGACCTCACCGCCGCGGACCTGGCGGCGACGCCGCCGCTCGCGGTCCGTAACGGCATCGCGGGCTTCGACGAGGCCGGCGTCGTGGTGCCGCCCAACTGGCGCGAGCACTGGCGGGCGCGCATCCAGCCCGAGGGCGGGGTGGACGCGCCGCCGGCGCCGGCCGAGGGAGGCGAGGTGGCGGCCGATTTGTTCGCGGACGTGGACCTGGACCCGGAGCGGATCAGCGCGGCGCAACTGGTGCGGGCGGAGACCCTGCGCGGCATGCGCACCGAGACAGCCGACGGCACGGTGCTGCGTATCCAGGACCTGCTCATCGACGACCGCGACTGGTCGCTGGCCCACCTGGACCTGCTGCTCGCCGCCGACCGCGGCACCCGCGGCGGCGGCGACGCGAAGCCGCTGCGCTGCCTGCTGACCCCGAGCGGCATCGACTGGCTGAACACCGAGGCCGGCACGCTCTACCTCAGCGTTTGGGTGCAAGAGCTGCGCGACGCGCCGACACGGCCGCTGCCGGTGGCCGGTAACGACGGCGTCAAGGTGCGGGTACTGGAGCCGGCGGCCTGACGCACACACGCATGACCCACACGCACAACCGAGCGGAGGTTTTTCGATGAACGACAACAGCCGTAAGCCGACGACCACCGATGCCGGCATCCCGGTGCCCAGTGACGAGTACTCGCTCACCGTCGGTCCGGACGGCCCGATTCTGCTGCACGATCACTACCTGATCGAGCAGATGGCCAACTTCAACCGCGAGCGGATTCCCGAGCGCCAGCCCCACGCCAAGGGCAGCGGCGCTTTCGGTCGCTTCGAGGTGACCCAGGACGTGAGCCGATACACCAAGGCGGCGGTGTTCCAGCCCGGCACCAAGACCGACATGCTGGCGCGCTTTTCCACCGTCGCCGGCGAGCGCGGCAGCCCGGATACGTGGCGCGACCCGCGCGGCTTCGCGCTCAAGTTCTACACCACGGAAGGCAATTACGACATGGTCGGGAACAACACCCCGATCTTCTTCGTCCGTGACCCAATGAAGTTCCAGCAGTTCATTCGCTCGCAGAAGCGCCGCGCGGATATCAACCTGCGCGACCACGACATGCAGTGGGACTTCTGGACCCTGTCGCCGGAAACGGCCCATCAGGTCACCTGGCTCATGGGCGACCGCGGCATCCCCAGGAGCTGGCGTCACATGAACGGCTACTCCAGCCACACCTACATGTGGGTCAACGCCAAGGGCGAGCGCTTCTGGGTCAAGTACCACTTCAAGACCGACCAAGGCATCGAGAATCTCACCCAGGAAGAGGCCGATCGCTTGGCCGGCGAGGACGCGGACTATCACACCCGCGACCTCTACGAGGCCATCGGGCGCGGCGACTGTCCGTCCTGGACGCTGTACATGCAGGTCATGCCCTTCAACGAGGCGCAGGACTATCGCTTCAACCCCTTCGACCTCACCAAGATCTGGCCGCACGCGGACTATCCGCTCATCGAGGTCGGCCGGATGACGCTGGACCGCAATCCCAGCGACTACCACACCGAGATCGAGCAGGCCGCCTTCGAGCCCAATAACGTCGTCCCCGGCATCGGCTTCAGCCCGGACAGGATGCTGCTGGCACGGGTGTTCTCATACGCCGACGCGCACCGGGCGCGCATGGGCGTCAACTACAAGCAGATCCCGGTCAACCGGCCGAAGGTGCCCGTGCACAGCTACAGCAAGGAGGGCGCGATGCGGATGGACAACGTCCAGGACCCGGTCTACGTGCCGAACTCCAAGGGCGGGCCGCAGGCGGACCCGGAGCGCTACCCGTACATGGAAACGTGGGAGGCGAGCGGCGAATTCATGCACGCGGCCTACACGCCGCACCGGGACGACGACGACTTCATCCAGGCCGGCACCCTGGTGCGCGACGTGATGGACGACGCCGCACGCGACCGCCTCGTGTCGAACGTGGTCGGGCACCTGAAGAAGGGGGTCACGCCGCCCGTGCTGGAGCGCGCGTTCGATTACTGGAGAAAGATCGACCAGACGGTGGGCGACCGCATCGCCGCCGAGTTCGACAGGCGCTGATGGTGTGGGCCCCGGATGCGCCGGCGTGGGAGCGCCACTGCCTTCTGTGGCGCGACGGCGGCTGGGAGTTTGCCTGCCGCTCGGCGGTTACTTGGGGCATGGTGTGCGGCCCTGCCGCCGGTCGCGGCACCGCGAGTGCCGCTCCCACAAGAGGTGCTGCGATAACGGCTAACCCAGGCGCACCGGCGTGGGAGCGCCACTGCCTTTTGTGGCGCGACGATGGCTGGGAGGTTGCCTGACGCCTGGCAGCTCCTCGGGGCATGGTGTGCTGCCTTGCCGCCGGTCGCGGCACCGAGAGTGCCGCTCCCACGAGAGCTGCTCCGATCCGCGCGATTTCGGCGTTGCGAGCACGACTTTTGCGGTCTCGGGGCGAAGTTCACCAACCCCCGCGCAACTGCCCCGACTCACTCCCACGGGAACTGCAGCCAGTCCTCCAACTCCGCCAAGTCCGCGCCGCCGGCGCGGTCGCCCGGCAGCACGGGTGTCATCGAGTGCGGCTCCACCAACCGATACAGCGGCTGCTCGGTGTCGTCCGATGCGCGCACCAGTCGGAGCCCAATCCGGTGCGCAAGGGTACAGACACGATGCTCACGTATTGCCAACATCACCGGTTCCTCAATGCTTAGTATTGTGTGAGCGCATAGTCTACCCCGCAAAGACCACAACAGGAAAGTGGTTTCAGGCACTCGCAACGGGCGCAGGCACGCCGGTTGCTGCCCGTGGGAGCGCCGTCCCCGGCCTGATGGTGCGGGCGCGGCTGATCGCGGCGGGGACGCCGCTCCCACACGGGCAGTGCTATCGTGGGAGCGCCGTCCTCGGCGCGATGGGGCGGTGGGTCTTGCAACTCGCGGCCGGGACGCCAATCACAGGGCGTTGAAACATCCGTGCTCCGGCACTGGTCTCAAGAGAGACCACCGCAGAACGAAAGAGACGCGACCGATGATTCGAATCCGAGCATTGCTATTGGCGGCACTGGCGTTGGCCGTGCCGTTGCAGGCGGCCGCCGCAACCGAGTCCATCGTGCTCGGCATGGGCTGTTTCTGGGGCGCCGAGAAGCGCATGTCCCAGATCCCGGGCGTGCTGGACGTGGAGGCCGGCTACGCCGGGGGTGACGAGCGGCAGGTGGGCTATCGCGACGTGCTGAACTTGGAGCAGGCGATCGAGCGCGGCCGCTCCGACGAGCGCAACCACGCCGAGGTGGTGAAGGTCACCTTCGATCCGGACCGGGTGTCGCTGAAGCGGGTGCTCATCGGTTTCTGGCAGAACCACGACCCGACCCAGGGCGAGCGCCAGGGCAACGACGTCGGCAGCAACTATCGCAGCGCCATCTACTGGACGACCCCGGAGCAGCGCGAGGTGGCGCTCGCCACTCGTGACGCCTATCAGAAGGCGCTGACCGCCGCGGGCTACGGGCGCATCACCACCGAGATCGCGCCGCTCAAGAACTACAACCGCGCCGAGGACTACCACCAGGACTACCTGAAGAAGCACCCGAACGGCTACTGCGGGCTCGGCGGCACGGGCGTGTCCTATCCGGGCGAGACGGTCACGGCCCAGGCCGCGGAGGCCCATCCGCGACCGGACGCGGACGCCCTCGATTTCGACCGCCAGATCATCGTCTTCGAGGCCGAGGACTGCCCCTACTGCAAGCTGTTCCGGGCGGAGGTGCTGGACGGCTGGTCGTCACGGGTGCCGGTGACCGAGACTCTGAGCACCAGGCCGCCCGAGGGCTGGAAGCTGGACAAGGCGTTGTTCGCCACACCCACCATCGTGCTGTTCGAGAAGGGCCGCGAGGTGTCGCGCTATACCGGCTACAACCGGGGCGACAAGGAGCGCTTCTGGAAGTGGCTCGGCTTCCAGGTGCTGACGCCGGCGCAGAAGCAGATCGCCTTCGCCCAGGGCACCGAGCCCGCCTTCAGCGGTTCCAACCTGGATGAGAAGCGCCCCGGCACCTTCGTCGACCCCGTCACCGGTGCGCCGCTGTTCCGCAGCGACAGCAAGTTTCACAGCGGCACCGGCTGGCCGAGCTTCTTCGAGCCCGTCGCAGGCGCCATCACCCTGCACGAGGACAACTCCCACGGCATGCACCGCGTGGAGGTGCGCAGCGCCAGCTCCGGCATCCACCTGGGCCACGTCTTCGACGACGGCCCGCCGCCCACCGGCAAGCGCTACTGCATCAACGGCAACGTGCTGACCTTCGTGCCGGACCCGTTATAGCCACTGTGAAAATATTCGGTGTAGGTCGGCTTAGCGCAGCGTAACCCGACGATGGGCGACGGTGCGTTGTTGATTGTCGGGGTTACGCTATCGCTAACCCGACCTACGATCCTAACTCGACCTCCCATAACGGTTGTTCTGGGCGTGCCGGTGTGGGAGCGCCAGTGCCTTTTGTGGCGCGACGACGGCTGGGAGGTTGTATATCGCCTGGCAGTTGCTCAGGGCGCGGTGTGCTGCCTGACCGCCGGTCGCGGCACCTAGAGTGCCGCTCCCACAAGAGCTGCTACACCGACTATTTTCACGGTTTCTCCCGCGTGGGAGCGCCGTCCTCGGCGCGACGGGCGTCCAGTCGCGGCGGGGACGCCGCTCCCACGGGAGCAAGGCTCTGGCCGCAATCGTGATCGAGGCGTGCGGGCCGGTTCCGGCCCGCGTTCCCCTAGCGCGAGACGGTCGTCTGCAAGGTATCGATGGTTTCCGCCAGGATGGGCTGGTCCTCGTACAGGGCACGGAAGCGCGCCACCTCGGGCAACGCGTCGTCCTGGAACAGGTCGCGCAGGAAGGGCCAGGACAGGACCTGATAATTGAGCTCCACCGCGACCGTGAAGGGGCCCTCGGCGCCGCCGACCGGTATGCGATAGGTGACGCGATCGGCGCCGTTGTCGAAGTCCGTGTCATTGGCGGCCAGACCCATGACCTGAGCATCGGATGGTGCGCTGGCCTTGTGAAGGCCGGCCGGGGTCAGCCGGTTGTCTTTGAGGTAGCTGCCGGCGCGCAGCAGGGTGTGGGTCACGCTGCCGTCGGTGTCGCCCATGACCGGCTCGTAGATCTGCACCTGATCGGCGCTGGTGATCTGCTGGTGATGGGGCTCGTAGCTGGCCGGGTCGCTGTCGCCGTTCGCACCGGCGATGCGCCCGTCATTGCCGAGCTTGCCGGACTCGAAGACGACCTTCCCTGCCTGATCCGTCACCTTGACGTGCAGCCAGACGCGCCGGGACGGGAAGCTGGTGGGCAGCTTGTGACCGGAGTGGTTGATCACCTCCACCACGACGCTGATGCCGGAGTCGTCGACGTCGGCATCGATCAGCGCCAGCTCGGCCGCATCGGCGAGCATGGCGCGGGCGTCGGCAATGGCGCCGGCCAGGCCGGTGCTGGTGACGCCGAGTGCGCTGCGGTTGCGGTTCAGGATGTCCAGCATCGTCGTATTGGCGCCGGCGAAGCGATGGCGAGAGAACGCGTCCACCGGCGTCAGCCACGGCGGGCGGTTCGACAGCTTGACGCCGTCGGTCTCGGGCATGTGGCAGGACTGACAGGTGCGCGGCGTTGCGCCATTGGGCGCGAAGTCGCTGTGCTCCCACTCGGTGTAGGGCATCTGCTCGGCAAACTCGGACTCCGGGTCGGTGCTGGCCAGGTTGCCATCGTCATCGACGAACGGCGTCTTCAGGTTGTGGCAGGCGGCGCAGAGGGCCGAGTCGCTGGCGTGCAGGGCATAGGTCGGTGTGAACCCGGCCTGGTTCCGCATCGGGTTGATGCGTGGATTCGGCACCGGGCCGTAGATGGTGCGCTCGGCCGGCACGTCGTGGTCGGCAATGCTGTAGTGACCGGAAAAGCCCTCCAGCAGCCCCAGGTTGCCGTCGTCCTCGATCTGGTGGCACAGGGTGCAGCTCACCCCCTCGATGGCGACCGCGTGCAGCGGATGCAGTGGGTCGAGCAGACCGTCCGCGTCCGCCGGGCCGTCGAGGATCGCGATCGGGTCGCCGCTGTCGGTCAGCTCCACGTTGGCCATGGGCATGTGGCAGCGCGAGCACTTGGCGTCGATGACCTCGGCGAGCTGCGGCGCCCGCGCGCGCTCGCTGGCGACCTTGGCCTGCCAGAGGGGATCGCGGGAGGCATGCGCCATCATGCCCGCGCCCCAGTCCCGCTCCAGCGACACGTCCTGGCCCGCCTGGTCCGTCAGCCCGTTATGACACAGGGCGCACGTCTCGGCGCTGGAAAAGTGCAGCGTGTCGAACGGCGCCGGCACGGGGACGGTGCCGCCGCCACCGTTGCCACCCGGAGCGCCTGGCCCGTTGGCGGCGACGGCGGACAGGGACAGCATCGCCGAGGTGACGACGACGGCGGGGAGAAAATGCTTCGATACCATGACGGCTCCGCTGCACGGCTCGCCGGTCGCAGATCGCCACCGGCTTGGCAATCGCTCACGCTATTGCCGGCGCCGGGCGCGGGGCCAGGGGAAATCGCATTGACAGGGCTGGACCGTGGACACGCAGTGTCAAAATGGGTGCGATCTCTGACACTGCGCTGGGCAAGGCCCCGCCGGCCGATGCCGCGGGGTGGGGCGGAATCGCTCGGAGGGCCTGCGTGGGTGATCGCGCCGGCTGATCACTCGTGTCCGGCATAGAGCTCCGCCAGCTCGGCCTCGTGGCGCGTGGCGATGCTGCCGCGGCGGAGCTTCATGGTCGGCGTCATGAGGCCGGCGTCGATGGACCAGGGCTCCTCGGTGACCGCCACGCGCTTCACCTGGGCGTAGCCCGGGAAGCGCG
>NZ_JAJDNQ010000021.1 GCF_022340605.1 Thiohalocapsa sp. | reverse complement strand
GCCGACGTTGTCGAGCGAGACGGACAGATCGCGCAGCGCCTCTGGCGTCTCGCCGACGCGGGCGAGGATGCGCCGGGCGATGTCGAGCGACTCGGCGAAGGCGGCGCGCGCGGCTTCCCATTCGCCGAGGGCCTGATCGGTGTTGCCGACGTTGTTGAGCGAGACGGACAGATCGCGCAGCGCTTGGGCATCCTCCGTTCCCGCGGCGGCGAGTCGCCGTCGGGCAGTCTCCGCCATCCAGAGCGCCACCTCGGCCGCGGCGGCGACCTGACCACGCCGTCGCAGGGCATCAAAGGCACGCGCCGCGGCCAGCAGCGCGCCACGGTCATGCTTGCGGCCTTCGTGCACCCGCCGCCACTCGTCCACTTGCGCCCGTTCGGTGTCGCTGAGCCGGAAGGGGGCTGGCTCTTCGGGCGGGTGGGTGGGCGCGGGCTCGGCGTGCTCGGGCGCGAGCCAGTTGCCGGTCTCCAGGCTGAAGCGGCGGATGGCCCAGAGGTCCGGCACCAGTGCCTTGATCTGCGCCTTCTCGGCCCGCGGCAGCACCAGGATCAGCGGGCGGTTGAGCGCCCGGCGCAGCGGCTCGCGGCGCTCGTTGAGCCGGGCGAGGAAGTCCAGCCGTGCGCGCTGCCAGTCCGCCGTGGGAACGCCCGTCGGGGTGCGGGTGAGGTCCAGCCACACCGGCGCGTTCAGCGCCTGCTGATAGCTTGGCGGGTGCAGTAGCCAGGGCAGGACTTGGTCCATCAGCTCGCCCGGGTTCCGTGGCGCCGGCACCGAAAGCCCGGTGACGCGTGCCCGGTAGGCGGCCGCGAGCCGCTCCCGCAGCACACCCAGCACGGCCGGATGGGCGCTGAACAGGAAGATCAGGTCGAAGCCGTCCAGCCATTCCAGGTGCAGCTTCAGGCGCAGCCAGGCGGCCTCGCCGTCGGGGGTCAGGAAGGGGCCCGTCGTCAATCGGCGCCTCCAGTCCGCGCCTCGGCCCGGGTATCGACATGTCCACCGCCGTCGGTCCGGGTCTGATCGAGTGCACGCAGATACGGCCGGATCTCCTCCACCAGCAACGGATGAATGTCGTACCAGGGCTCGCCGTTGAGGTAGTTCATGATCAGGTTGCTGTCCAGAAAGCGCGCCAGCGCCGGCAACTCGCCGGTGGTGGGCAGCGCGGCATCCTTGGTGCGGTGGATCTGCGCCAGCCAGCGGGCGTCATCCTCGGCGATGGGCAGCAGCTCGTTGCGGAGTTGTTCCTCCACGCGGCGCACCATGTCTGCGTCCAGGACGGCATCCGGCTCGCTGAAGCGGGCGGTGCGCAGCGCGATGACGCTCTCGCCGACGAGCCGGAAAAAGTCCCGCAGGTCGCCGCCGGCGCACACGGCCAGCCGCCTCAGCATAGGTGCTGGCACGATGTCGCGCCAGCCGGCGAAACGGCGCTCGATGATCTGCTCCATGATGCCAAGTCCTGCCGGGTCCTCGATGCCTGCGCGGTCGCGCACGTGCACATTCGGCCAGGAGACGATCGGGTGACCGGCGAGGGTGCGCCCCAGGTTCGGTGACAGCACCGGCAGATAGGGCGGCACCGTGTAGACCACGTGCAGTTGCGGAAACGCGAGGCTGGCCGCCTGACCCGAGAACAGGTTGCGGACGCTCTCATGAACTGCGGCCGCGTCCGGGCCGTCCCCGCGCACCTGCTCCACCGAGTCCACCAGCAGCACCACTTTGAGGGCATCCGGGGCGTCGCTGCGCTGGCGCAGGGCGCCGATCAGCTTCAGCACGTAATCGCGGGCGTCCGACACCAGGCGGCTGACGTGGCCGCGCAGGTGCTCTTGCATCCTGGCCTTGAAGTCCGGCTCGGTCTTGAGCCGGAAGCCGAGCTTCTTCGGGCCGCCGGCGCCGGAGAGGTCCAGGTCGACGCCGGTGAGCTCCACCTCGCTGGTGAGAAAGCGCTGCAGACGCTCCATGTACCCGTGCGTAATGGCCTTGAGACCGGTGTCTTCCTCCACCTGCTGGCCAAGGGCGGCCATCAGCGAGAGCAGGAAATCGGACAGCTCCAACGGCTTCGCCGTATTCAGGTGCTCCGCCATGTCCACCAGGAACACACGGTTGTTGGCATCCTGCTCCAGCAGCGCCTTCAGCCGGCGCAGCTCGGTGCTCTTGCCATTGCCGCGAAACCCGGTGAGCAGGTGCACGCTCTCCGAGACCGCGAAGTCGAGCCGTTGCCAGAGGTGCAGGATGGGGTCCTTCTTCGGGGTCGCCTCCAGGATGGGCACGTAGTAGGCGTCGTCGGGGTCCAGCGGCAGCGCGCCGCGGCCGTTGAGGCTTTGATACAGCGCCTTCAGTGGGTCGGTTGCTGCGGGCATCGCGGGGCTCGGCTGTTGGGAGTCTGGGGCGATTGTAGCCCCCTCGGCCGCCGTGAGAGCGGCGTCTCCGGCGCGATGGCCGCGTGGCCGATCGCGGCGGGGACGCCGCTCCCACGGGCACGGATGGGTTAGGGCTCCTCCGCGAGCCAGTCGCGCGGCACGAGATAGCGCTCGTAGAGCTCCGCCTCGGGGCTGTCGGGGTCGGGGTGCCAGTCGTAGCGCCAGCTCACCTCTGGCGGCATGGACATGAGGATGGACTCGGTGCGGCCGCCGGATTGCAGGCCGAACAGGGTGCCGCGGTCGTAGACCAGGTTGAACTCCACGTAGCGGCCGCGGCGGTAGCGCTGGAAGGCGCGTTCCTCGTCGGTGTAATGGAGCCCCTTGCGGCGGGCGACGATGGGGCGGTAGCCGGGCAGGTAGTGCTCGGCGATGCTGCGCGTGAACGCGAAGCAGCGCGCGAAGCCCCAGGCGTTGAGGTCGTCGAAAAAGAGCCCGCCGACGCCGCGGGGCTCCTGGCGGTGCTTGAGGTAGAAGTACGCATCGCAGGCGCGCTTGAGGCGGGCGTGCAGCGCGGCCGAGTCTTCGCCTTCGTCGCCGAAGCCCTCGCAGGCGGCGCGCGCGGTGCGGTGCCAGTGGATCACGTCCTCTTCGTTGCCGTAGTAGGGCGTGAGATCGAAGCCGCCGCCGAACCACCAGACCGGGGGCTCATCGGGCTTCTCGGCGATGAAGAAGCGCACGTTCATGTGCGACGTGGGCACATGGGGGTTCCATGGATGCATCACCAGCGACACGCCCATGGCGCGGAAGCCGCGGCCGGCCAGCTCCGGGCGTGCCGCGCTGGCCGTCGGTGGCAGCTCATCGCCGCGCACGTCGGAGAAGTTGATGCCGGCCTTCTCGAACACGGCGCCGCCCTCCATGATCCGTGAGCGGCCGCCGCCGCCGCCTCGCCTGTCCCAGGCGTCCTCGCGGAATTCGGCACCACCGTCTTCGCGGGCGAACGCGTTGCAGACGCGGTCCTGGAGGTCCAGCAGATAGTTGCGGACGGCGTCGGCGTCGGGCTGGTCTGACATGGCGGGTGCGGGCATGGCGGCTGCGGCTGCGGACGGCGGGTCAGGGGCGTGATGGTACCCAAGCGCCGTCCGCGAGGCAGCCGTCTGGTGCGCCCGATAGCCGCGGCCTTCGTCAGGGAGTTGGTGCTGCGTTAGGCTCGATGGCCGCAACCTGTCCGCAGTTACATGGCCCGGCGGCGGTGGTCGAGCAGGCGCGGACGGCTTTCGTTGCCTTCATCGAAGGTTTGGCGCCGCAGCGCTCCACCGCCGAGAGCTCGCCCGCCGCGGTCGCGGTCGAGTGAGCGCGTGTCGACGGGGGCGGCTGCAGCCGCTTCGCCCGGCCCCGCTCAGCCGCGCTGCTCGTTTTCCAGCGCCTTGCGCGTGATCTTGTCGTAGAGGTCGATGAGCCGGGAGTAGAGCGGCTCCCACTGCGGGTGGTGCTGCACGTAGGGTCCGTCGCGGCGCAGACCCGCGAGCGCGTCGTCCAGGAACAGGGTGTCGCTATCCATGAGCTTGTCGCCGGCGTCCACGCGGCGCTTGATGTCCAGCGCCCGTGGCAGGGTCTGCTGCTCCAGCCGCGTCAGGATCGCCTGGATGACGCCCGCTTCAAGTCGTGGATCTGCCATGGCATCGTGCCTTTGCCGTGGATAAGGAACACATTTTGGCGCGGCCCGGCGGGCCGAACAAGCGCCGCGCCGTTCGTGCCCGGCGGTCGGGTGTTGGCTGCTTCGTGGCGGCCGCGATGTGCGAGAATTCGCGCCGCTTGTACTGACATCGATTCTGTTGCCGTTGGCCGCCGGCGGCCGGCGGGTATCGGGTGAAGCATGCGCCATGTTTACCAATGACCGTCTGGTGATCCTCGATGCCGACGGCACCACCATCGACGCCTTCAAGGCCATCGAGAAGACCTTCGCCGATCACGGGATGGACATCGGGCCGCTGGCGCGGTTCCAGAAGCGGCGCAATATTTTCAAATACTTGGGTGGCCTCAAGGAGATGCCGCAGAACCTGCGCCAGCAGTTCGGCCGCGGCACCCGCACCAAGGTGGTGGCGACGCTCACCGAGGTGTACCGCGAGGAGGCCTGCATGTTCGAGGGCATGGAGCGGCTGATCCGGCGGCTGGCGGCGGCGCCGGACGTGAAGCTGGGTATTGTCACCCGCAACATCACCATCAGCCCGGTGGAGACCCTCACCAGGCTGTTCGACCGCCACGGCATCGAGCCGGACCTGCTTGACTTTCTGGTGCACCTGCCGCTGTCGGAGGACAAGCTGCCGTACTTCCGGCGCACCCGCGAGGAGTTCGAGATCAACCCGGCGCGGGCCTACGCCTGCGGCGACGAGGCCAAGGACTACCGCGCCGCCATCAACACCGGCATGCATCCGTTCATGGTGTCCTACGGCTTCGAGGACTTCGACCGGCTGCATCTCAAGCACGAGATCCCGGCGGAGGTCATCTCGCGTACCCCGGATGAGCTCTCCTGGCGGGTGCTGCACGCCCTGGGCCTGGAGACGGACTGATGAGGATGTGCAAAAAGCCCGTCACCCTGGCTCGCCTGGCGGCGCCAAGTGCTGGCAGTTGACTTGCAGTTGAGTCGAGTTGTCGTGGTCGTGGTCGTGATCGGATACTCGACAACGACAACGACAACGAAAGCAAAGTTGGGAGAAACGCTGCACTAGTGCATCGGCGCGGAAAATGCCGAGATCGTTCGCGGTGTCGGCGCCAACCCGATCGTGTCGCCCTGGAGGGCGACACTCCCAGCGGGCGGCGGCCTTGAGTCTCGGCCCGAGTTGTCGGCTGGAGTCTCGCCCTCCAGGGCGACACGGCCAGAGGCCGGTTTCGGCCCTCGGCCCTTGTTGCATGCCGGGAGTCGATCGGTGCGGCATTCACCGCCTCACGCCGTCGTCGGTCAGGCCGACCCGCACACGTCTGCGTCATCAGCGCTGAGCCGCATCGCCGCCGCAAAGAAAACGCTGCCGGCCCGGGGGCCGCGGCGTTTTCTTTGCGCCAACATCCGGATTCGGCGTTAGCCGAATCCGGGGCGCGTCAGCTGATCTCGGCGCTGCCGCTGTCGGACTCGCCCTTGTTGTCCACCCAAGTGATCTCGATGAGATCGCCGGGCTCGCCGCCCTCGAACTTGAACGACAGGTAGGGGTTCTTGGAGACGCCGCCGCTCCACAGGGCGGTCATCACCACCTGGTCCTTCCACTTGCAGGTGACCTCCTGGATGAAGTGCGCGGGGATCGGGTCGCCGGTCTCCTTATCCTTGCGCAGCCCGGTCTCCATCACGTGGCTCATCAGGGACTTCACGGTGGTGACGCCGTCGCTCACTTTGGCGCGGATCTTGATGTTGCTGGCCATGTCGGTTTACCTCTGAAACTGGTGCCGTTGGTGCTGGTGGCTCGTTCGGTGCGCGGGGCGCTGGATCAGCCGCCGCAGCCGCCGATGGTGACCTTCACCGGCTTGGAGGCGCTCAGCAGGCCGTCGGGGGTCTGCACGACGGCCACCACATCGGCGGTCTTGGCCATCTTGATGCGGGTGGAGACGAACGGGATGGCGTTCTCGCCGAGGTCGAAGGACGCGATGAGCGGGGTGTTGTTCCCGCTGGCGATGATGGAGATGGACTTTGCGCCCTCCACGTCGGCCTCGACGGTCACCGGCACCACGGCGCCGTTCTCGGCGATGTCCGGGGCCTTGATCTTGACCTTGTCGCTGGCCTCGACGGCGTCGGAGCCGAGCAGGTCCTTCAGTGCGCTGGCCTGGTCCTCGGCCTTGAAGGCGGCCGCCGGCCAGTCGGCCAGCACCGCGCGTGGCGTCAACAGCCCGGCACCCACGGCAACGCCGATGGCACCGGCACCGAGGGAGCCCTTCAGCAGGATTCTGCGCTTTGTATCGATCATCGGGAGTCTCCTGTGGATCGGTTGGTTGGTACGGATGGGTGGAACGTGTGATAGGGGGCGTCAGCGCGTGATCATCGCGTCAGCGGGACGCCGTGCCGGTACTCACCGGCGGTCACCGACTGGTTGGGGCGTCCGCCCGTATGGTCGCCGCGTGCGCGAGCCGGTTGGTGGGCGGCGCACGGCACTGGTGCAACAGCGCGCAACTCCCGAGACCGTCTCAGATCGTTGTCGTTGTCTAAACCATACGGATATTCGATAACGACTCCGATTGCGACCGCGATAACGAGGGAGCCCGATCTCGGAATTTCCGCAGCGAACAACTAGGCGTTTGGCCCCGCGGAAAACACCGGGCGCAACCCGCTTGCCTGGCTGACATGCTCGACCGATGGCATCCGCCGAGCGGTAGGCGGTGTCGGGTAGGCGGCTCGCGCGGCGCGCGGCGGGTACAACGGTGGGCCTCCAGGTGTCTTTCGTTCTATCGGCGCCGATCAACGGCCCCTGTGCCGGGGTCTTGTGCCCATGATCATCTGCATGTCCGCCGGAAGCCGGAGGATTCAGCCGAACGTTCGCGGGCGCTTGTCGACGTGGGGGCGAAGCTTAGCGTATCCATTGCGGTGTGGAAATAGCCCCGATGGCGGCGCCAAGGGCGCAGATTGCGGGGTTATCGTTCGGGTTTTCCATGGTGCTTGCTGCGTCGCTCCTCGGCCTGGAGCTCGTCCAGGCGCACCTGGATCTTCGACGCCAGGTGGAACTCCAGGTCCGGCTGGCGCAGGGCCAGCTCGAGCTGGCGTATGGCAGGCTCGAGGTCGCCGGTGCGGTACAAGTATTCGGCGCGCCAGCGCATGGCCGAGGTGCTGTCGCCGGCCTTGACCGCAGCGTCCGCCATCAGCTGGTAAACGGGCGTTACGTCGGGGCGCTGCGCCACCAGTCGCTCCAGGGTCGCCAAGGCTTCACCGGGCTTTCCCGCGTCCATCAGGGCCTCGGCGTAGGCCTGCTGCAGCGGCCAACTGCCGGGGTCGAGTCCGACGCTTCCCTTGAGATCGCGCGCGGCCTTGGCGGCGTTGCCACGGCGGCGGTCGAGCTGCGACTGCAGCACGACGAATTCCACTTGGCTCGGATCGGCGCTCAGCAGGGGCTCGAGCTGGGCGGCGGCGTCGTTCACCCGCCCGGCGCGGGCCAGGGCCAGTGCATAGCCATAGTGCTCAGCGGTCTCGTTGCGATAGCGGCCCTTTTGGAGCGTGTCCTGGAAGTGGTCGATGGCCTGGTCCGCGCGGTTGAAGCTCAGCTCCCAAAGGTGGGCGCGGGTGAGGTGGAAGCGCAGGCTGTCCGGCTTTTGGCTGGGGCCGAAGCGCTCGGCGCGCCCCAGGGCGTCGGCGATGCGATCGCTGGTGACCGGGTGGGTGCGCAGCAGTTCCGGCGCGCCGCTCTCGTAGACGCGGTTGGCTTGGGTGAGCTTCTTGAAGAAGCCCGGCATGGCGTAGGGGTCCTGGCCGGCGCGGGCGAGGGTGTCGATGCCGATGCGGTCGGCCTCCTCCTCGTTGGCGCGGGTAAAGTTGATCTGCCGCTGCGCCACGGCACCCTGGATGCCCATCATGGCGGCGGCGCCCGCCTGTCCGTCCACCGTTGCGCCGAGCACGGCCGCGGCGACGAGCAGCGCAATGGCCGGGATGGTCATCTGCTTCTGCGCCGCGACGGCACGCAGCAGGTGGTTTTGGCTCACGTGCGCGATCTCGTGCGCCAGCACGGCCGCCAGCTCGGACTCGGTTTCGGCAGCCAGGATCAGCCCGGCGTTGACGCCGATGTTGCCTGCCGGGCCGGCGAAGGCGTTGATGCGCGGATCCTCGACGACGAAAAAGTCATAGTGGCCACGGGTCTCGCGGCTCGCGCTCACCAGCCGGTGGCCTAAGGTCTGGATGTAGTCGGTGATGAGCGGGTCAGTGCTGATATCCAGGGACTGGCGCATCCACTTCATGAACTCGATGCCCAGCTCGCGCTGCTCGGCCAGCGTCATGACGTTGTCGGCGGGGCTGCCGAAGTCCGGCAGGTCCATGGCGTCCGCGTAGATGGAGCCGGGCGCCGCCACCAGCGTCAGCGACAGGATGCAGGCGATGAGCTTGTCGCCCACGGCTCGGCGGGTTGCGCTGCTGGCTTGGGGCGTAGTTGCGGTCATGTGGGCGTCGGTGTTGACTGGCTGGTCGGCTGGTGGGGGCGCGTGGCGGGTCTGAAGCACACCTGTCGCGGCACTGTGTCACGCGGCTGTCGTCGGTTGGGCCGACGCGGGAGGCAACAATCAGGCGACTATGTCGAGCGCCGTATCGGGCTGCGTTCCTCGGTCTGATCTGCTCGCCCTGCCATGGGGCCGTCATTTTGCCCCTGAGGCCAGGAAAAATCGCACAAATTTCGTGCAAACCGGCAGCACTTGGGGGCTGCGCGGACAAACAGCCGGTAGCAGGCCGATAGACGGGATATGGCCGGCCGAGCGGAGGCCGCGGGCGGTTTGCGCCATCGCCGTGGGCGGGCATCAATTGAGCTGGATACGCTGGCCCCAGGGAGTGTCGCGCCGGCCCTTCACCAGCCAGATGACGGGGTAGGGCGGCTCGCGCTCCGGGAATTCGCCGTCGGCATCGGTGAAGTAGACGAGGAGATCCGGCCGCAGCCCGTGCTGCTCCACCCATTGGAACACGGGCCGGAAGCTGGTACCGCCGCCACCGCCGATGCGCCCTGGACGCTGGAACTGCTCCCAGGGCTCGAACTCGAACGGCGCACCCTCGCACAGGCTCGCGTCGCAGGGCAAGAGCGTGACCCGCGCGCGGACCTGCCCCTTGAGCGCGTCCACCTCGTCGATGAACTCCTGCATTTCGCTGTCCTTGATGGAGCCGGAGGTGTCGACGGCCACCACCAGGTCCAACTGGTGGCTGCGCAGGCTGGGCATCAGGTAGTCGCCCTCGCGCCGGGACGGCCGTGACCAACTGTAGTCCTCGCGGGTGATGCTGCTCATGTAGCGGGCCAGCAGCATGCGCCAGGGGAGCTGCGGTTGCAGCAGGTGGTCGATCATGCGCTTGAGCTCGCCGCGCAGCTTGCCGGCCTGCATGGCCTGCTGGGCGGCGCCGGCCATGCGTTGCTGCCACTGCACCTGAAGCGTTTCGCGCTCGTCCGGGGTCAGCGGCGGCGGGGTGCCGGCGGCGGCGTTGTCGTCTTGCTCCGGCGTGGCCTCGGTGCGCGCTGCGCCGGCGCCCGAGCCGCTCGGCTCGCCGCGGGCATCGCTGCCGGCGCCGGCGTCGGGCTCGGCGCTGCCGCGCTCACCGTCGTCGCTCTGCGCGCCGGCGGACTGCTGACGCTGCTGGAGGTCGCGCTCGTTGAAGTCGCTGTGCTCGCCCTGCTGGCCGCCCTCGGCCTCGCTGTCGTAGGCGTGGGTGTCCAGGGTTTCGGATTCGTCGTTGTCGTCCAGCAGCGGATAGATCTCTTCCGCCGTCATGCCCTTGTAGAGGGGCGTCAGGAGCGCGTTGGGCGGCGGCTTCAGGCCATCGTCCACCAGCAGCGGATTGATGGCGTGGTCGCAGGCGAGGTCCCAGCGGTGCCTGACCCGGTGCTGGCGGCGCGCGAAGTGCGACAGCGCGCAGTGCAGCGCCTCGTGCGCGAGCATGAACTGGGTCTCGTCCAGGGACAGGGCCTCGATGTAGCCCGGGTTGTAGTAGAAGGCGCGGGCGTCGGTGGCGGTCGTCGGGCACCAATCGGCGTTGGCGGCCTTCATCGGCAGCCGCAGCACCAGCGCGCCGAGGAACGGCTTGTCCAGGATCAGCCGCGTGCGCGCCGAGGCGAGCTTGGTCTCGATGGCGGTGAGGTCGGTGTCGACGGTCTCGCTCATACCGGCTGATTGGCTATGTAGCTATCTTGACTTCTGCGCACGTCACACCCCGCACCCCTAACTTATTCATACAACATCACATCCGCCACCGCGCTCGCCCAATCCGCAAACTCCGGCACATCGAACAGCTCGTTGCCGACCGCGCGGTGCAGGTCGGACACCAGCATCACGCCCATCTCCCGCTGCGGGAAACGCCCCGCGTAGGCGAGGATGTTGCCAATCACCTGCCGCCCGTCCGTGCTGTCCTTCGCGCGGATGGCCTTGCCCACCAGCGCGGCGGCAACGGCGTATTGCAGGTCGATCTCGCGCGGCACCGAGACCTCGTTGCCGGCACAGATGGCATCCAGGTCCGGCATCTGGTCCAGGCTGTTGACGAAGGCGGTCACCTCGACACCTGCCGCCGGGCCGACGCAGCCCTGCATGGTGCCCTGCAGGAGCTGCGGGTCGTCCTCGAACTTCTTCAGCGCCCGGTGCGCGAACTCCCAGGAGCGCGGCGATGGGAAGGCCACCGGGTTGTGCGAGGGGTCGAAGTCGAACAGCAGCTCGGGGCGGAAGCGCAGGAACGCGATGACCCGCTCGTCGATGCCGTTGGCATAGGCCCAGGCCACCCAGTCGTCCAGGTTCGTGTCCACCTCGTAGTGCGAGAACCGGTTCGCCAGCGGCGCCGGCATGCTGTAGGTGACGCCGCGGTCGCCCTGGCGGTTGCCGGCTGCAAAGATGGCCCAGCGCTCCGGCACCCGGTAGTCGCCCAGGCGGCGGTCCAGAATGAGCTGGTAGGCCGCCGCCGAAACGGCCGGCGGCGCGGAGGTGATCTCGTCGAGGAACAGGATGCCGGACGGGCCGTGGCGCGCGGCGTCTGGCAGGATCGCCGGCACCGCCCACTCCACCTGCTCACCGACCCGGAACGGGATGCCGCGCAGGTCGCTCGGCTCCATCTGCGAGAGGCGGATGTCGATGACCGGCACCCGGTGTCGCTCGGCGATGTGCGCCACCATCTGCGACTTGCCGACGCCGGGCGGCCCCCAGAGCATCACCGGCGTGTGGTGGCCTGCGGCGGTGCTGGTGAATTCGCGCTCGAGGACTTGCAGCAGTTGGGCGGGGCGCATGCGCGGCGGTCTCCTGTGACGTTGAGTTGGCGACGCCCGAGCGGGAGCGGCCTGCCGCAACCGGCACGGCGCGCCAGGTCCGCTGCGACGCGACACTGGATTGCTCGGGGGGCCAAAATCTTCGCAGGTGCGTCAAGTTTTATGTGCACCGCAGCACCGATCAGATAAGGGCCAAAGACCAAGGGCCAAGGGCAGTCGACCGCAGCTGTGCAGTCATGTCTTGCGTCGCGGCCCTCGGCCCTTGTTGCATGCCGGCAGTCGATCGACGCGACATTCGCCACCTCACGCCGTTGTCGCTCTAAGGCAGCGCCTCGCCAGGATGTGGTGTGCGCCCGCGCCGCTCGCAAGCCCGGCGGGCCGAAGCGCGCCGGCACACTGGAACGCATTAGCAAAAAACGGTATGCTTATTCGTTAAGCTGACCAAGCCGCTCGGGGAACGCGCCGTCGCAGAATGCCGTTCCGAACCCCGTTGTAACCGTGGTAATTTGCCGCGGGCAGGGCTCCCACCGCACCTAGGTCCCACCAAGACCCCAGCCGGGTCGTCGGATGGGCGGAGCGGCGCGTGCCCCGCGGTCAGCTATCTCATCAGAAACAGCGATAACTCGATATCGGAGAGCGGAGATGAACCAGTTCTACTACGACGCCGTGACCAAGATGGAACAGATGGGCGTCGACGACGAGTACGTGCAGGGCTGGCAGTGCGGCTTCCTGCAGAACCCCAAGCGCGAGGAGCAGCGCCTCACCGAGGCCTACGAGGCCGGCTACGCCGACGGCGAAGAGAAGAGCACCGACAACTTCGGTGACTGGGTCAAGAGCTGAGCGTCGCGCATCCAGGCTGTCCCTCGCCCGGCAGCGTCCCGGGCGGCAGCCGCGATGGTGCCGCCGCCATGGTGCCGCCGGCGCCGGCGACGCGGCATAGGGGCCGCGAAGCGCGCACCCCGAGCCTGGGGGCAATCGTGCCAGGCCGGTAGAGACAAGGCGGGTGATCCCCGCCTTTTCTTTTCCCTATCATGGCGGGCTCCCGGGGCGCATCCCGGCAAACCCCGAGCGCAGTCAGTAATGGAGACGCAACAGACGCCAACACTGCCAACTCCGCCCGATCCAGCCCCGCCCGATCCATCCGTGCAGGTCCCGGCGCCGGCGGCCGCGGCCCGGTTGCGCGCGCTGCTGCGCGAGCCCGGCTGCCGCATCATGCCCTGCTGTTTCGATGGCCTGTCGGCGCGGCTCGTGGAGCAGGCCGGGTTTCCGCTGACCTTCATGAGCGGCTTTGCGGTGTCCGCGGCGCGGGCCGCGCTGCCGGACACGGGGCTTTTGTCCGTCACGGAGATGCTGGATCAGGGCCGCTCCATCGTCGATGCGGTGTCCATCCCCGTGATCGGTGATGGCGACACGGGGCACGGCAACGCCGTCAACGTGCACCGGACCGTGGCGCAGTTCGCCCGCGCCGGCTTCGCTGGCCTCATGATCGAAGACCAGGTGGCGCCGAAGCGCTGCGGCCACACTGGCGTGAAAGAGGTCGTCGGCCGCGCCGAGGCCGAACGCCGCATCCGTGCCGCCGTCGCCGCCCGCGACCAGGGCGCCGACCTCGTCATCATCGCCCGCACTGATGCCCGCAGCGCGCTGGAGGCGAGCCTGGGGCCCGAGGGGGCGCTCGCCGAGGCCATCGATCGGCTCAAGTCCTTCGCCGACCTCGGCGCGGATGTGCTCTTCCTGGAGGCTCCCCGCGGCGAGGCCGAGATGGCCCGCTGCTGCCGCGAGGCACCGGGCCTGCACATGGCCAACATGCTGGAGGACGGCATCACCCCGCTGCTGCCGGTGTCGCGGCTCGCCGAGCTGGGGTACCGGCTCGCGGCCTACCCGCTGACCCTGCTCGGCTGCGCCGTCCATGCCATGCAGGTGGCCCTGGCACAGCTCGCCGCCGGGCAGACGCCCCAGTACCGGGTCAGCTTCGAGCGGCTACGCGAGATCGTCGGCTTCGATGCCTACGATGCGCTCCTGGCCCGCTACGAAGATCGCTAGGGGTTAGGGGCTAGGGAGGTCGGGTTAGCTCAGCGTAACCCGGACGCTGGGCGTCCGTGAGCTGTTGATTGTCGGGTTACGCCATCGCTAACCCGACCTACGATCCGCTCGTTTTCGGCGTTGCGAGCAATGCGTTCAAGGTCTCGGAGCACACCTACCGACGCGCCGGTCGCCGAAGCCGGCGGCCGTGGGCAGCACTTGCTCGGTTCTCGGCCCCCGGCCCTGATCTAGCCCCGACCCCTCTCGCACCTTCTGGCAGCAAGTCTAATCAAGTGCGCGTCGTCACCGTCCGATCATCGGGCCTCCTTCGTCGGTCCGACCTACGCGTGCTCCCTCGTTGTCGTTGTCGTAATCGGAGTCGTCATCGAATCGCCGCACGACAACGACAACGATCTTTGACGGTCTCGGGACTTGCGCACTGTTGCGCTAGAGCAGATCTATCGGGAAACCGACGCAAGTCCATCCCCCTCATGCCCGACAACAGCTACCTGAAAGACTTTATCCTGCTGCGCAACGACCCGAGCAAGGTGGGGCCGGTGCGCGACGCCGCCGAGCGCGGCGAGGTGGACGCCCAGTACGCCCTCGGGCTCATTTACGCCGAGGGCCGCGGCGTGACCATCGACCTGGCGCAGGCGCACTATTGGCTGTCGCTGGCGGTGGAGCAGGGCGACCGCGACGCCGAGCAGCTGCGCAACGTCGTCGGCAGCCAGATGACCGACGAGGAATACGCGGCGGCGAAGCGGCTGCGGGCCGGCGCGTCGCTGCGGCTCGTCGACGACGCTTCATGACAGCGACGCCTGCTGCACGACCCCCATCGTCAGCGCTGTCGGCCTCATGAAGCGCTATGGCACTTTCACGGCCGTGGACGGCATCGATTTCGACGTCGCTACCGCCCGCGACCGGGTGCCAGATCTGCTCGAATTCGCCAACCTCAGCGAGCGCCGCCACGCCAAGACCGAGACCCTGTCCGGGGGCATGAAGCGGCGCCTAACCATCGCCCGCGCGCTCATCAACGCACCGGAGCTGGTGATCCTGGACGAGCCCACCACCGGCCTCGATGCGCAGGCGCGGCACGCATGGACGTCCAGCGCACCTACGACGCCATGCCGGCGTCGAGCTCTGTTGTCTTCGAGTTCCCTTATGATCTACGGTAGATGAGGAATTTACCCATAGACAGATGGAGGTAACTCTTGCAGCAAGCGAAGAAAACGAGCCCGGTCAAGCGGTTCCTGGCGTGGTTCACCAAGCAGACCGTGCTCTTGTCCGGGTTGATGATCGGCATCCCCGTGCTGCTCGCGGCGCTGTGGATCGGCGTCCTGATCTGGGTCTGGGATACCCCCGAGATCAACGCGTCGTTCCACGATCCGGCCAACGCCAAGCTCAGTCGCTCCGAGAAGGGCGCGCTGCTGGCCGAGGCGATCACGTACCAGTTCCGGCGCCGCCTCGGCGACCAGGGCAACTGGGTCCCCAACGACCTGGTGATCGCTTTCGATCGCAACGCGGCCTGTGCGGCGGGTGTCAAGGGCGAGCCTGGCGGCATCTGGTACGTGACCACCGAGATCTTCGAAGCCTTCGCCGATCGTACCGCGCGCATCGGCGGCTCGTCGCAGGACGACTCGCGGTTGACGAACGCGGCCAAGAAGTTCAACTACGATCCGCGGCGGTGGGGTCTTTCCTGGCTCGGCGGCGCGGACTCGCAGCACGAGTACGCGCTCGGAATGCAGGAACTCAACGACTATCTCCGCGATCTGCGCGCCGGCCAGGCGGTCAGCAACGTGCGGGCGGACGATCTGGCTGCGTTGCTGGCGGAGCTCGGTGGTCAGAACGGTCCGATGGACAAGATCTACTCGCGCTTGCTCGACGCCGAAAAGGTGCCGCCCAAGGAGCGTCGCCAACGGGTCTACTCGGCCATCTGCGCCTCGGCGGTCTCGGCGGACACACTCTCTGCCATTCGCTCCGCGTACGCGACGGACTTCGAGGAGGATGCGCTGGCGGCGCTCGATAAGGCCATCAAGGACCTCTACCGGGTGTCGCAGCTGTACCCACCGGTGGTTCTCAACGGCGCCGACGACAGCCTCTGGCTCGTCAATCATGCCCGCAACATCGCGGCCATCATGTCGGCAACCTTCGACCCGATCCTCGACGCGGCGCGGTCGCTGCCCGGTGGCGAGGTTGCCCGCTGAGGGCGGGACGTGACCCGGCGTGCCGCCAGGTGCGCCGTGCGCAAGGGATGAGCGAAGGGACGAGGGGCTTGGCCGAATACCCAGCAGAATGAAAGACATCGATCAAGCCCCCGGCCTCGAGCTCCCGCAGCCGGCCGCCAGCGGGCGCGCCGCCATGGACCGGCGCCTGGAGCTGGTGCTGGACGCCACCGGCATCGGCGTGTGGGAGCACTATCCCGAGTCCGACCGCATCGTCTGGGGACCCTCGCTTTGTGCCCTGCTGGGCTACCCGCGGGAGACGAGCCCCGAGTCGCTGTCCGCCTGGCTCCAGCTCGTCCATCCCGACGACCGGCATGGCGTCGAGGAGGGGATCTCTGCCGTTGTCGCACCGGATGGCCCGCTGGTGGAGGCGGACTTCCGGGTGCGCGCCCATGACGGACACTGGGTGTGGTGCCTGGTGCGCGGCCGCGTGTTGGAGCGCGATGCGCAGCGGCGGCCGGCCCTGGTCGTGGGGACCCTGATCGACATCAGCGAGCGGCGGCGGGCCGAGCACCTGCTCGCGGCGCAGCACGCGCTGGCCGGCATCCTCGGCGCCGAACCGGACCGCGAGACCCTGCTCCAGGCCATTCTGGACTGCGCGCTGCGCCTGCCCGAGCTGGACGGGGGCGGGCTCTATTGGCGGGAAGCGGACGGCAGCTATCGCCTGGTGGCGCATCGTGGTCTGTCGGATCGCTTCGTTGCTGAGGTAGGAGGCATCGCCCCCGAGTCGATGCAGGCGGCGATCATCCACCAAGGGCGGCTCCAGTGCAGCTGCAACCCGATGCGGGGGCATTGCACGGACCCGAGCCTTGTCCTGCGCCCCGAGGTGGCCGCGGAGGGCATCCGCTCCCTGGTGGTCCTGCCCGTCGTGGTGCGTGGCGAGCCCCTGGCGTGCCTCAACCTGGCGAGCCGACAGCACGGGGCCGTCGAGCCACTGACCCTGACCGGGCTCGAGACCCTGGCCCGGCAGTTCGCCCAGGCCCTGGAGCGTCAGGCGGACCAGGCTGAGGCGGCCAATCAGCGCGAGAATCTCCAGGGACTCTTCGACGTGGTCGGAGACCATCTGTTCGTGCTCGACACCGACGGGCGCGTGCTCCACTACAACGCCGCGGTGGCCGATGGCCTGGGCTATGGCGAGTCGCTTGTCGGCGAGCCGGTCTGGGCGGTGCATCCGCCCGAACTGCGCGACGAGGCCCAGCGCATCGTCGGTGAGATGCTGGCCGGCACCCGCAGGGTTTGTCCCCTGACGCTGCTGGCCGCGGATGGGCGACGCCTCGAGGTGGACACGCGCGTATCCCGGGGACGTTGGGACGGTCGTCCGGCGATCATCGGTATCACCCGCGACGTCACCCGAGAGCGCGCCCGGGAGCGCGCCTTGCACGACGCTCGCCATCTCTCCGATACCCTCATCGACACCATCCCGGACCTGGTCTGGCTCAAGGACACCAGCGGCGTCTACCGCCAGTGCAACCCGGCCCTGGAGCGCCTGCTCGGCGCTGCCCCCGGGGGCATTGTGGGCCGCACCGATGCGGAATTGCTGCCCTCGGACCTGGCCGGCTCGCGCCAGGCCAGCGACCGCCTCGTGATGGAGGGCGGCGTCACCCGCACCGACGAGGAGTGGCTGGTCAGCGCCGACGGCCACCAGCGCATCATCTTCCAGACCACCAAGACCCCGATGCGCGACGCCGAAGGGCGCCTGGTGGGCATCCTCGGCGTCGCCCGCGACATCACCGCCGAGCGTGCCGACCGCGAGGCCCTGCGCGAGCGCGAGGCCCTGCTGGACGCCATCGTCAGCCGGGCCGGTGACGCCATCGAGCTGGTGGACGCCGAGACCCTGCGCTTCGTCGAGGTCAACGAGGCCACCTGCCGCCTGCTTGGCTACACGCGCGATGAGCTGCTCGGGCTCACCCTGCTCGACACCCAGGTCGATCTCGACAAGACGGCCCTGGACGCCGGCATGGCCCGGATCAGGGCCGATGGGGTCAAGCGCGTCGAGAACCGCCACCGGCGCAAGGACGGCTCCATCATCGAGGTTGAGGTCCAGGTCACCGGCGTTCGCCTGAATGGGCGCGACCACGTGGTGGCGGTGTGGCGGGACATCGGCGCCGAGAAGGCGGCCCGCCAAGCCCTGGCGGACGAGGCGGAGTGGCGCCGCGCCCTGGTTCATGCATCCCCGGACGGCGTGGTCATCCTCAACGCGGATCACCGCGTCATCGACGTCAACGAGCGCTTCACCCAGCTCACGGGCTATACGTCGGAGGAGGCCGTGGGGCTACATTCCTGGGACCTGGACGCCGACCTCTCCGAGGCGGACGTCCGTGCGGCCTTCGCCGACCCGCTGGTCATGGACCGTACCTTCGAGACCCGCCATCGGCGCAAGGACGGTACGCTCTACGATGCGGAGGTGAGCATTCGGGGCGCCCAGATCGGCGGGCGCCTGGTCTTCATCTCCGTGACGCGCGACATCACGCTGCGCAAGATCGAGCAACGGGCGCTGGAGGAGCGCGAGGCCCTGCTCGGGGCCATCTACGACCAGGCCGCGGTGGGCATCGACCTGATCGACGTGGAGAGCCGGCGCTTCATGCAGGTCAACCGCGCCACCTGCGAACTGCTCGGCTACAGCGCGAAGGAGCTCTTCGGGATGTCCGTCGAGCAGGTCCAGACGCTCCCGCCGGAGCTGTTCGACGTGCGCTTCCAGGAGACCCTGGAGCGTCTGCGCCAGGGCCAGGGTCTGGTGCTGGAGGTGCAGCACCGGCGCAAGGACGGGTCCCTGCTGGACGTCCTGCTCAACCTCCGCCTCACCGGCATCGGCGGGCGCGAGCTGGTGGTCGGCGTCTGGAGCGATATCACCGAGCAGCGCCGCGCCCGCGAGGCGCTGCGCGAGCGCGAGGAGCTCTATCGCACGCTCGTCAACCAGGCCGGCGAGGTCATTGACCTGGTGGACACCGAGACCATGTGCCTCACCGAGGTCAGCGATGCCGCTTGCCGTCTGCTCGGCTACAGCCGCGAGGAGCTCCTGGGCATGCCGCTGCGGAACGTGCTGGCTGACATGGACGAGGCCGATGTGCGCGCCATGCGTGACCGATTGCTGGCCGCGGGCGAGGGACGCTTCGAGACGCGTCACCGGTGCAAGGACGGCCGCATCCTGGATGTCCAGGTCAGCGTGCGCACCGTCGAACTGCGCGGGCGGACGTATTTTCTCGGCATCTGGCGCGACATCACCGAGGCCAAACAGGCCGAGGCCGCCCTGCGCGAGGCCGAGATGTTCCTGCGCGAGAGCCAGCGCATCGCCCGGCTCGGCGGCTGGAAGTTGAACCCCCTGCGCGGGACGCTCATGTGGACTGCCGAGATCTATCGCCTGGTGGAGCATCCCATGGACGCCCCGCCCGCCGACGTCGACGAGGGCCTGCGCTACTATGCCCCGGGGTCCCTGGAGCGCGTGCGCGCGCACCTCGACGACGCCTGGAGACATGGGACGCCCTTTACCCTGGAGTGCGAGGTGATCACCCGCTCCGGCCGGCGCTTCTGGGCGGAGCTCCGCTGCATCGGCCGGGTTGGCCGGGGGCGCGATGCCTACCTGGCGGGGACCTTCCAGGACGTCACCGAGCGTAAGCACGCGGCCGCCGAGTTGGAGCGGCACCGCCACCACCTGGAGGAGCTGGTGGCGGAGCGCACCGCGGAGCTTCAGTCCGCCAACCAGCAGCTTCGCGTGAGCGATCTGCGCCTTCAAGCCATGTTCGCCCTGAGCCAGGAGGCAGAGCATCTGGACGAGCGGACACTGCTGCAGCGGGGCGTGGAGGAGGCGGTGCGGTTGACGGGCAGCGCCATCGGCTACCTGCACCTCATCAACGACGACCAGGAGACCATTCAGCTGTACACCTGGTCTGAGGCCACCCTGGCGTATTGCGAGGCGGTTTACGAGCGCCATTACCCCATCGCGGCGGCCGGGGTCTGGGCGGATCCGGTACGCCTGGTCCGCCCGATAATCCACAACGGCTATCAGCACCTGAGCGAGCGGCGCGGCTACCCGGCGGGTCACGTCCACCTGGTGCGCCACCTGGGAGTCCCGGTGGTGGAGGAGGGCAGGGTGCGGGCGCTGGTGGGCGTGGGCAACAAGGCGGGAGACTACGACGACTCCGATGTACACCAGCTCCAGCTCGTCGCCTCCGACCTCTGGCGCATCGTGATGCGCCGGCGCGCCGAAGCGGCGTTGGCCTCGGCCAAGGAGTCCGCCGAGCGGGCCAGCCTGGCCAAGTCGCGCTTTGTCGCCAACATGAGCCACGAGATCCGCACCCCCATGAACGCCGTGCTGGGGCTCACCTACCTGCTGAACCAGGATCTGCGCGAGCCTCAGCACCTGGAGCGCCTGGACAAGATCGAGGGAGCGGCCAGGCACTTGCTGCGGGTCCTCGACGACATCCTGGACATCTCCAAGATCGAGGCGGGCAAGCTGGAGCTGGAGGTGACGGACTTCGCCCCGGCTGCCCTGTTCGACGAGGTTCGCTCGCTGATGGCGCCCAGGGCCGAGACGCAAGGCGTCGCCCTGAGATTCGATCTGCAGGGGCTGCCCGCCGTACTGGTCGGGGATGCCACCCGGCTGCGGGAGGCGATCCTCAACTACGTCGGTAACGCGCTGAAGTTCACCGAGCGCGGCGAGGTGACGGTGCGCGCCCGGGCGATCGAAGCGCGCGAGGAGGACCTGCTGGTGCGCTTCGAGGTGGCCGACACCGGTGTGGGGATTGCCCCTGAGGTGCTGCCCCGGCTGTTCGATGCCTTTGAGCAGGCCGACGCCTCCACCACCCGCAAGTACGGCGGCACCGGCCTCGGGCTTGCGATCACCCGCCGCCTGGCGCAGCTCATGGGCGGCGACGCCGGCGCCGAGAGCCGGCCCGGGGCCGGCAGCACCTTCTGGTTCAGCGCCTGGCTCGGCCACCGCCCTGGCAGCCAGCTGCCGCGCCCGGCCGCCGGCTGGCCGGTGCCGGCGGGGCCGGATCTCACCGGGCGGCAGGTCCTGCTGGTGGAGGACAACCCCATCAATCAGGAGGTCGCGGCGGAGATCCTGCTTGCCTTCGGTCTCGAGGTGGACGTGGCCGCCGACGGCCGCCAGGCGCTGGAGATGGTCCAGAAGGGCCGCTATGACCTGATCCTGATGGACATGCAAATGCCGGTCATGGACGGTCTGGAGGCGACCCGGGCCATCCGCCGGCTGCCGAGCGCCGGCGCGATGCCGATCCTGGCCATGACCGCAAACGCCTTTGCCGAGGACCGCCGCGCCTGCGCGGCCGCGGGCATGAACGGCTTCGTCGCCAAGCCCGTGGAGCCCGAGCGGCTGCACGAAGCGCTGTCGCGGTGGCTGGACCCGGGCCAGCCGGGCGCTGTCGAGACACCGCAAGCGACTCAGCCGGAACAAGCGCCCCGGGCTGGCCCCGAGGGGGTGGCGGCCCTGCTTGCCTCTATTCCCGGGCTCGACCTGGACGGGGCGCTCAAACGCATGGGCGGCGGTCCGGATCGTTGTCTCAGGTTCCTGCGCCTGTTCAAGGACACCCACGCCGGCGATTGCCAGGCGATCGTCGAAGCGCTCGCGGCGGCAGATCGACGCCAAGTCGAGGCAATAGCCCACACCCTCAAGGGCACGGCCGGCACCCTCGGCGCGCTGCCCGTGGCGGACGCGGCGTCACAAGTGGTCGCGAGCGTGCGCGTGGGCCGCGACGACGCCGAGCTCAAGCCTCTGATCGGCGCCCTCTGCGCCGCGCTGGACGAGCTGACGGCAGCCATCGAGCGGACCTGGGGCGAGGCGTGACGCAAGGTACGATCGCTGGTCTGCCCGCCTGTGGGAGCGCCGTCCCCGGCGCGATTGCGCAGCCGTGGAAGCGCCGTCCCCGGCGCGATTGCCAACCGTTGTTGGTGGACCTGCTGCGAGACTGGGCAAGAATTCGAATTCCGCGCGGAAATACAGACTACGGTAGGTCGAGTTAGCGATAGCGTAACCCGACCTACAGCCAATACTTGCACAGTCTCAAAGGGCGTGGGAGCGGCCTGCCCTCGCGAGCCGGCGCGGAGGTGGTCAGGGCGTACGACGCCGGCCGCGCTGACAGACCGCTCCCACGGTTCGTGCTGGTTGTTTCCGCCTCGTCTCAGGCCGGCGCCGGCCGACTGTCGATACCCCACGCGCGCAGGACCGCGCGAGCGGTGTCGATCACCTCCGGCAAGCGCTCGCGCAGGCGCTCCGAGAGCCCGAGCGCCATCTCCATGCGCTCCGGGACGACACCGATGAGGACGATCTCCGGCGGGGCGCAGTCAAGCAGCTCGGCGAGGGCCAGCAGGTCGGCGATGCCGAGGTGGTGCAGCGAGACCTTCTCGGTGAGCGCGCTGCGGATCTCCTGGTTGCGGATCACCCGGATGGTGCCCGGTGGCGCGTCGGCCGCCAGGGCATCGATGAGCAACAGCCGCTGTTGGTCTTTCAGCAGCGGCAGCAGATCGAGACCCGAGGTGCCGCCGTCCACCAGCTCCACGGCCGGCGCGAACGCGTACTCCGCCTCCAGGCGGCGCATGGCGTGCACGCCGACGCCCTCGTCGCCCAGGATGAGATTGCCCAGCCCGATCAGCATCGCGGGCGCGGGCTCGACGTCCGGCGCCGGCCCCATGCCATAGCGGGCGCGCTCCGGCGCGGCGGCGGACAACAACTCGGCGTCTTTCACGGCTGCTGCTCCCGGTCTCACGCGGTGTTGACCTGCACGATCGTCCGCCGCTCGTTGTCGTGCAGATGCACGGCGCAGGCGAGGCAGGGGTCGAACGAGTGCACGGTGCGCAACACTTCCAGCGGCCGTTCTTCCTCCAGGATCGGGTTGTCGATGAGCGATGCCTCGTAAGGGCCGCGCGCGTCGTCCTGGTTGCGCGGGCCGGCGTTCCAGGTGGAGGGCACCACCGCCTGGTAGTTCTTGATCTTGCCGTCCTCGATCACGACCCAGTGCGAGAGGATGCCGCGCGGCGCCTCGTGGAAGCCGAAGCCCATCTGCTGTCCCTTCGGGAACTCCGGCTTGTTGAAGCTGGTGTAGTCGCCGGAGGCGATGTTGGCCACCAGGGCGGCATAGTTCTCCTGCATCATGTCGTAGAGCACTTGGGTGCGCACGCAGCGCGCCGCGTGCCGGCCCAGCGTCGAGTGCAGTACGTCCAGCGGCACCTCGCCGCCGGTGATGGCGCCAATGCGATCCATCGCGAGCTTCAGATACTTCTTGGTCGGCTCATGCCCGGCCGCCACCATGCACAGCACATTGGCCAGCGGACCCACCTGCGCCGGCTTGCCGTCGAACGACGGCGACTTGACCCAGGAGTAGGCGCCTTCCTCGTTGAAGTCCGTGTAGTCCGGCTCGGTGTCCTCCTCGTAGGGCGAGCGCGTCCAGTCGCCCTGATACCAGCTGTGCTTGATGCTCTCCTGGACGTTGCCCTCGAAGTAGGGATCGCCGAAGTGCGTGATCTGGTGGAACTTCGACAGGTCCGCATCCGGGATGTAGCCGCCGGGCATGCCGAAGTCGGTGCCCTTGGTGTCGCGCGGAAAGTCCGGCGCGGACAGATAATTGGTCACACCCCGGCCATAGGGCAGCCAGTCGGCGTAGAGCGCGGCGATGGCGGTCACGTCCGGCAGGTAGACCTCGTGAATGAAGCCGCCCAACTCGTCCATCAGCGTCTTCACGTAGGCGAGCCGCTCCATGTTCAACGCGGACTGATTGTCCGGATTGATGGCATTGGCCACGCCGCCGACGGCCAGGTTCTGCACGTGCGGGGTCTTGGCGCCGAGGATGGCGGTGATCTGGTTCGAGCGGCGCTGATACTCCAAGGCTTCCAGATAGTGCGCGGCGGCCATCAGGTTGGCCTCCGGCGGCAAAATCATGGCCGGATGGCCCCAATAGCCGTGGGAGAAGATGCCAAGCTGGCCGCTGGCGACGAACTTCTTCAGCCGCTGCTGCACGTCGGCGAAGTGCTGGGCATTGTTGTTCGGCCAGTTGGACAGCGATTGCGCGAGCTGCGCGGTGGCCTTGGGATCGGCCTTCAGCGCCGAGGTCACGTCCACCCAGTCCAGCGCCGAGAGGTGATAGAAGTGGACGATGTGATCATGGATGCCGTGGGCGGCCACGATCAGGTTGCGGATCAACTGGGCATTGAGCGGGATCTCCAGATTGATCGCGTTCTCCACCGCGCGCAGCGAGACGATGGCGTGCACGGTGGTGCAGACGCCGCAGATGCGCTGGGTGTAGAGCCAGGCGTCGCGCGGGTCGCGCCCGCGCAGCACGGTCTCGATGCCGCGCCACATCTGGCCGCTGGACCAGGCGTCCACGACCTTGCCGTCCTGGACGTCGCAGTCGATGCGCAGATGACCCTCGATGCGGGTCACCGGGTCCACGGTAATACGATTGATGCTCATGGTTCGTTCTCTCTAGCCGGGTGGCGGGGCAGGCCATGGGGCCCGCCGCCGCGTCATGGGGTTGCGATCAGGCGGAAGTCGGTGTGGCCGGCGGATAGCCGCCTTTTTCCCGTCCAGCCGCACGCGCGCTGGCCGCCCCCTGGCCCGTCCGCGCTCGTGCAGCGCTCGGTGCCGCCTGGTCGTATGGGCTGGCCAGCAGCACCGGCGTCTTCTTGACGAAGAACAGGTAGGCCATGATCTCGAAGGCGATGATCGCGATGGTGATCATCATCTCGCCAACCGCCGGGAAGTAATGCCACCCCGGACCCGGGTTGAAGGCGATCAGGAAGGCGTCGAAGCGATACAGCGCACCGCCGAGCAGCACCGCCAATGCGGCGCGGAACAGCACCGTGGGCCGCACCCGCTGCTGCTTGTCGAGCAGCTTGACGACGGCGTACAGGAACAGCGCCATCTCGGCCAGGAACAGCAGCGGCTCGGGGGCTACGCGGAACAGGTAGACGATGTCCCCTGTTATCACCAGATCACCGATGCGCAGCACCATGTAGGCGATAAGCAGCCATGGAATCACCGCGCTCACCTTCGATAGCAGCGCCGTCTCCAGCGGCCGGTTCAGGTTGACCGAGGCATACAGCGACTCGAACACCACGATGGCATAGCCCATGGTGATGGCCGTCAGCAGGAACAACAGCGGAATGATGTTGGACTGCCAGAGCGGATGCACCTTGTAGCCGCCGATGATCAGCAGGGAGCCGAGCGACGACTGGTGCATGGTCGGCAGCAGGATGCCGAGACCGGCGACGATGAACATCACGTGCCGCAGCCGGCGCAGCCAGCGGTTGGCGTGCATGGCCTCCAGGATGGTCGGTGAGAACTCGATCCAGAGCACCACCGTGTAGAGGCTGATGCAGAGCGCCACTTCCAGCATTACCGAATTGAGGTTCATGTACCAGGGCAGGAACACGTTATAGAGCTGCCACCAGCGGCCTACATCGACGATGATGGATGCGCCCGCCAGGGTGTAGCCGAACACGCTGGTCAGCAGCGCGGCGCGGATCATGGGGTGGAATTGCCCGCGGTTGAACACGTAGACCAGGATGGCCATCGCATAGCCACCGCAGGCGATCGCGGTGCCGGTCACCACGTCGTAGGTGATCCAGATGCCCCAGGGGAAGCCGTCGCTCAGGTTCGAGACCGCGCCGATGCCGAAGATGAAGCGCTTGATGATGAAATAGGCGCCGATCGCTAGCAGCACGGCGAGGAAGTAGAAATGCGGGGTCAGCAGACGCCCGCCGACGGGACGATAGTGCTCTTTCATGACCGCCGGTCCTCCTCGTGCGCCGCGTCGGTCCGCGGGGCTTGCGCCTCGCCCGCCGGCGCGTCCAGATCGTCATCAGCCCGCTCGTCGCTGGTATTGCGATACACCGCGTAGACCAGGCCGCCGAGCAGCAGCGCCGGCATGACCATGCCGCCGTACAGGCTGTGCTGGATGGTCTCTGACAGGCGCGCCCGGGACTCATCGCCCACCGGCGGCAGCCCGAGCTTGTCGAACGGCACGTCGGCCAGCAGCATGTTCTGGGTGCCGCCGGTCTCGGTCTCGCCGTAGATGTGTTGCACGTACGCGGGCACGGTGGCGACCTTGGCGTCGCCGCTGTCGAGCGCGTGGATGGCATACTCCAGGCTGGTGCCGGGCGCGGCCGCGAGCCGCCGGTGGCCCTCGGCGCGCAGATCCTCGACCCGTCCGAACAGGCTCGCGCCGGTGGGGCAGGCGTCGCAGCAGGCGGGGATGCCGCCGGCCTCGATGCGGTCCGCGCACATCTGGCACTTGACGATCTTCGGGAAGGTCTTGTCGAACTCGAATTTCGGCACGTTGAACGGGCACGCGAGCTGACAATAGCGGCAGCCGATGCAGGCGTCCGGGTTGTAGCGGACGATGCCGGTCTCCGGGTCCTTAGTCATGGCGCTGACCGGACAGGCGGAGACGCAGTCCGGGTCCACGCAGTGCATGCAGCTGCGCTTGACGAAGCTCATGTCGCAGCGCTTCCCCGAGTCCGCCGACGGCTCGGCCAGCACGTTGTCGGCGCGGCTGGCCTCGATGGTGCCCAGGCCCCGATACGCCTTGATCTTATTCATGGTGCGGCTGTTCAGGTCGTCCGCCGCGTCCCAGATGCCGTGCACGCCGTAGGTCTGATCCAACGCCGGGTTGTCCACCGGCGGCAGATCGTTGGCCTCCTTGCAGGCCACCTCGCAGGCCTTGCAGCCGATGCATTGGGTGGCGTCGTAGAGGATGCCGACGGCGCCCGGCGCGAGCTGCTTCGGCGGCCGCGCCATGGCCGGGCCCATGACGGCCCCGGCGCCCAGGCCGGCCGCACCCGCGGCCAGGCCCTTCAAGAAATGACGACGATTGATACTCATTGCCCTGACCTCTCCGATTAAACATCAATCGGCTCGCCCTGCATGCGCAGGACGGGTCTGATCAATCTTGCTGACCCGGCTCCTCGGTGCCGGCACGCTCGGCGCCCTTGAGCCTGTCGTACGCGCCGAGCGCGTAGACCGCGGCGCCGCCCACCACGGCGCCCGCCAGCGCGGCCGATGCCGCCTTCATGCCGCCGCCGTGCTCGGCGGTGACGCCCGGATACATCGATGGCGGCAACACGTTCTCCACGTCGGCCTGCTCGTGCAGCGCCTTGTGGAAGCCGACGCCATGCTCCGCGCAGCCGAAGCACGGGTGGCCGATGCCTACCGGCCAGGTGTTGCCGCCGACGTCGCCGAACTCGATGGCCGGACAGTTGGCGAAGGTCTCCGGCCCCTTACAGCCCAGCTTGTACAGGCACCACCCCTTGCGGTGGCCCTCGTCGCCGAACTCCTTGGCAAAGCGGCCGGCGTCGAAGTGCGGCCGACGCTCGCAGTTCTCGTGGATCAGGCGTCCGTAGGCGAACTTCGGCCGACCCTTGCCGTCGAGCTCCGGCAATTGCCGCATGGTCAGGTAGTAAAGGACCGTCGACAGGAAGTTGTACGGGGACGCCGGACAGCCCGGCAGCGTGATCACCGGCAGTGCGCTGTCGTCGGCCTTGGTGATGCCTTCGAGCTTCAGCGCCTCGGCCAAGCCCACCGCGCCGGTGGGATTGGGCGTCGCGCTCTGCACGCCGCCCCAGGAAGCGCAGGAGCCGATTGCGATCGCGGCCGCCGCGTGCGGCGCGATCTTGTGCAGCATCTGCTGCGGGGTTTGTCCGGCGACCTTGCAGAAGTTGCCGTGGTCTGCGGTGGGCACAGAGCCCTCCACCACCAGGATGAAGCGCCCGTCGTTGGCCTGCATGGAGTCATGCAGCGCCGCCTCGGCCTGGTGCCCGGCCGCCGCCAGCAGCGTCTCGGAATAATCCAGGGAGACCATATCCAGGATCAGGGTCTCCAGCGTCGGATGCGTCGCCCGCAACAGCGACTCCGTACACCCGGTGCACTCCTGGAAGTGCAGCCAGATCACCGCCGGCCGCGCCGACTCCGCCTCGACGGCCGCCATCACCCGGCCGGCCATGCCCACCGGCAGGCCCATCGCCGCGGTGATGGCCGCAGCGAACTTGATGAAGCTGCGCCGGTCGATGCCGCGCATCTCCAGTTGGTCCGACAGCCGCGGGCCGATCTCTTCGTTCAGCCATTCGCCCGTTGTTTTCATGAGCCCTTACCACCTCTCATGGCTCGTTGACTACGGGGGCGCGATGTCGCCCGCGAGCCGGCAGGCGGCCCGCGGGCAGCATCGGTTCCCGCCCCTTTCCAATGCCGACCCGGCCGTGTCGCCAACAGAACGTTGATCGGCGGGCCGGCCGCCATTGCGAAAAGTCAATTACTAAATAATATTAGTATCTAGTAACTTTCCTCTATAGGTATAGATCAGCACCCGTTGGCTGTCTACGGGCAATCTGGCACTCTTGGTCTGGAAAACGGTCTTTTTTGACCGTGCGCAGGGGGTGGCTTCATCGCATTGCAGGTGGGCCGGTGGTCGCCTGCAATCCGAAATGCAAATCGGAATCGATACCTAATGCGATGGCGTGGCGGGATGGATGAGCGCACCGAGAACCATCGGTGGTGTCACCGGTGGAAAACGGCGTTGCGTCTGAGCCTGGCCACGGCCGTTGGCCGATTTATCCACAATATGAACAACTATTTTTTTTGATGATCCGTTGCCAGGTCAAGGCTTGGGAACGCTTCAGAAACAACTGAAACGTCGCGGAGGGTGGATAAGCGCAGAGACCTTGAAAGTATTGCGCGCAACGCCGAAATCGAGCGGAGCGTAGGTCGGGCTAGCGATAGCGTAACCCGACAATCAACGGCTTACGGGCGTCCATCGTCGGGTTACGCTGCGCTAACCCGACCTCCCATACAAAAGTCTTTCACAGTCTCGGAGCGCATCCACCGCGGGCCTGACTCGCTACTTACCGGCCAGGTATGCGCCACCAGGGCGTCCGTGGCACGCTCGGCATGACCTACAGCGGCACTTGCGATGCCGCGACTGGTGCACGGCCTTGGAATTGCCGATACCGTTCGCTGTCCGGCGCGAGCGAGTGTCGCCCGGAGTGTCGGCGCTCTCACGGCCAGCTCGCCACGCCCATCGCGTGGGAGCGGCGTCCTCGCCGCGATCGCCGGCCCCGACGCGCTACATCGCGCCGAAGACGGCGCTCCCACGGCCAGCTCGCCGCGCCTGACACCGTCGCGCGACCGCGCTCAGCGCTCGGGCAAGAGCGCATGCGGACAGGAATCGTGGATCTCGTCGAACAGCGCCGCCGGATCTTGCGCATAGCGCCGCGACAGGTGGAACGGCACCAAGCGCGCGACGCCGGCGGCCTCTGCGATCTCGCCGCAGGCGCGGCCGGTGAGGTGGGCGTGAGCCGTCGCACGCGCGCGGTCCGCCTCGGCGAAGGACGCCTCCAGAAATAGTGTGTGGGCATTGCGCGCCAGGGCGATGAGTCGCGCCCTATTGGTCGGCGTATCGGCAAGATCGGTGGCGTAGACCAGCCGCCGGCCCGGGGTCGTCATCACCAGCTCGCGGCCGAGGGCCGCGATGCTCACCGTCGTGCCGTTCGGCAGGGACAGCCTGCGCTCGGTATCCCCGGCACTCAAGCCCGCCTTCAGCGCGTTGAGCCAGGGACCCGGCGACAACCCGGCGGCACGCAGCCGGTCCTTGCGGACATTGTGCTGCGGTGCCGGCTCGAAGGCGTAGGCGAGCACCGGCGTGTGGTGGTCCAACACAACGCCGCGCACGCGAAAGGCTGGATCTTGCCGGAGCACGCCGTCCGGGGCGGGGATAGCCTCGTGGCCCCGGTGGTCCGTGATGCCCGCCTGGACGATCGCTCGGTGCAGCTGCTGGCCGTGTAACTCGTAGACCTCGAAGACCGGGCCGTTGTCGCCGATCCGGTCCCACAGAAAGCCGCTGACGAGACCGCGGATGTGCCCGATCAGGCCCGGCGGCCCGTACAGCCGGCAGGGCGTCCGCTCGCCGATGCGCGAGCGCAGCAGCCACAGGAAGCCAGCCAGGTGATCCATGTGGGCGTGGGTGATGAAGCAGTCGCTCACCTGGTGGGCCACGTGTGCCGGCAGGCGCTCGCCATCGCCCAGGTCGAACAGCATGCTGCGGCCGAGATGACGCAGCCGCAGGTGCAGCAGCGGGTCGCCGAAGATGCCGTTGACCAGCAGCGCATCGACACCGCCCACCTGCACCGCCGGCCGCGGGCCGCCGAAGTCGGCCGCCGACGGCCGGCGCTGCGCTGGCGGCAGGAACGCCGCCGGCGCCGGCGCGAAGGGCTTTGCCGTCTCCAGCAGGCCGTCGGCAGTGCGCACGGCGTCGCGCACCAGCAGCGCGTCGGCGTCGTGGCCGTCCACCGGTGCCCGCACGTCCAGGCGCCCACCGGCGAGTTTCTGCGCCTCGCCCAGTGCCAGCAGCCTGCCGGCGCGAAGCAAGGCAACCTGACGCCCGGCCCAGGCCGCGGGCTCGTCCAGTGGCGGTGGCGTGCCGAGGATGCCGGGACGGCCCGGATCCCGGTCCAGCTTCAGCTCCAGCGCCGGGGCGGCGCCCAGATAGGCATCCCAGCGCGCGGTGCGCTCGCGGGCGCGCCGGCCCCGGCCGGGGCGCCGCGCGCCCTCGGCAATCCGCACCGGCACGACCTCCGCCGCCAGGGCCGCAAGCTCGCCGGCCAGCGGCGGCTCCCGGTGCGCCGGTGTCAGCACAAGCACCAGGTCCACGCCCGCGGCCGCCACCAGGGCCTGGAGCAACTCCCCGCCGGCGACGCCGCGCACGACGCCCGGCGCGTCGATCAGCAGCGTGCCCGTCGGCGCCGTCGCTTGCGCAAGCAGCCGGCGCAGCGCCTCGGCCAGCGGCAGCCGAAAGCGCGCGGCATCCAGGGTGCAGAGCGGCTCCAGCGCGAGCGTCCGCCAGCCGTCATCGGCGCGCTCCCCCAGCGCCAGCGCCCCGGGCGGGCCGAAGGCCGGCGTGCCGGGGTCCGCGCTGGCACAGCGGCAGGTGCGTCCGCCTGCCACGAGCGCGTCCGCCAGCGCCGCGGCCAGTGTGCTCTTGCCGCTGCCGGGTGCCCCCAGCAGCAGCACGCGGCGGTCCCGCTGCATCATCTCTGCAACGATCTGCCCCGCGACGCAGGGCAGGGGTGGTTGGCGCGGTCCGGTCGCTGTCGTCATGGCGGATCGTGCGGATCTCCGGCGGCGACCGGCGTCATGTCCGCACCATGGGCACGAAGGCCACCGGGATGACATCGCGGCGATGGAGGTCACCAGCCGCCTCGCGGCTCAGCACGCTCAGCACCTGGCTCGCCCCGCGCGCCACCGGGATCACCAGATTGGCGCCGGGCGCGAGCTGGCGGACCAGGGGCATCGGCACCCGCGGCGCGGCGGCCGTGACGAGGATACCGTCAAAGGGCGCCTGCGCCGCCCAGCCGCCGTGACCGTCGCCATGGCGCACCTCCACGTTGCCATAGCCGAGCCCGGCCAGCCGCCGCGCCGCGTCCTCCGCCAGCGGCCGGACCACCTCCAGCGAGTAGACCTGCGCCACCAGCTCCGCGAGCACCGCGGTCTGATAGCCGCAGCCAGTGCCCACCTCCAGCACCCGGGCATCGGGGCTGACCCCCAGCAGCGCCGTCATCAGCGCGACCATGTAGGGCTGCGAGATGGTCTGGCCCATGCCGATGGGCAGCGCCATGTCGGCGTAGGCCAGACCTTGCTCCTGCGGTGGCACGAACCGGTGCCGCGGTACCCCGCGCAGCGCCTCGATGACCGCAGGCGGCGCCTCGCCGAGGCCGGTCTCGGCGGCGGTGAGCCGGAACAGGTCACGGATGGTCTTGAGCATGCGCTCGCGGTCGGCGGTGCGGTCGGGATCGTTGGACATGGCAGGCTCCCGTCGCTCGACAGGGCAGGGGCGGTGTTGGCACGACAGCCGGCGCGTCGCCCGCGGTCTGGCGCCGGCAATGTCGGTCCCCGGGGACCGTTCCATTCCGCCAGCGCTTTCTTTAAAAGCATAGACGGGCAAGCCGGGTGGCTGGTGGGTCTGCGATGCAGATCTGGTGTCCGCCCGCGGGGTGCGCCGGCTCAGGGTCGCGGCACGCGCGTCTGGTCCTCCGCGGGGAGCGGGGCCGCCGCCGCAGGATGCGTGTCCGGCAGCCGCCGGTAGGCGGCGAGCACATCGCCGAGGGTATCGAAGAAGGCGTCCGCGCCGAACAGCCGCCCGAGCTGGTGGCGACTGCTCGCGCTGACGTCCGGCAAGACCTGGGCGACGACCAGCCGAATGCCTTTCTCCCGCAGGATCGCGACGATGGATCGGAGCGTCTCCGCCGCGGAGAAGTCCACGTCGTCGATTGCGGAGGCGTCGAGGCAGAGCCAACGCAATGGTGGCGCGGCATTGTTGACCAGCGTCGTGATCTCCTCCGAGAGCTGCTGGGCGTTGGCGTAATACATGCTGTGCGTAAAGCGGTAGATGAGCAGCCCCGGGAGGGCCTGGCCGCCCATCGCCACCGGCTGCGCCTGCCACGCCCCCGTGGCGGCCGGCAGCAGCACGACGTTCTTCGGCCGATAGCCGCGGCGGGTGTGATCGATCAGCGACAGCACGATGGCGAGCAGGATGCCCTGCTCGACGCCGACGAGCACCACCATCGCGGTGGTGATCAGGGCCACCCAAAATTCAGAGCGCCGCTCGACGAAGACGCTGCGCATACCGCGCAGGTCGATCAGGTCGAGCCCGATCAGGAAGACCACGGCCGCGAGCACCGCCTCGGGCATATACGCCAGTGGCGCGGTGAGGAACAGCAGCACCACCAGGACCACCGCGGCCGCGACCAGCAACGAGAGCTGCGTGCGCCCGCCGGCACTGTCCACCATCTGCGTCTTGGTGGGGCTGCCGTTGACGACGAAGGTCCCGGAGAGTCCGGCGCCGATGTTGGCCAGGCCCAGCCCCAACAGGTCCGTGTTCTCGCTGAAGCGCTCGTTGTAGCGTGCCGCGTAGGCGCGTGACGTCGCCGCGCTCTGCGCCAGGATGACCACGAACATGGCGAAGGCGGTGGGGACGAGGTCCTGGATCAGGTCCCAGCTCCACTGCACCCGCGGCAGCCCGATTTGGGGCAGGCCGCTTGGGACGGCGCCCAGCACGTGCACATACTGGCCCAGATCCAGCTTCCAGCTCAGCACGATGGCGCCGACCGCCGCGATCAGGGCGCCCGGTATCCGCCTGGAGATCAGCTTGGCGCCGACGACGACCACCAGCACGGCAAGCGCGATGGCTAGCGCATGGACGTTGACCTGCTCGATCTGCTGGAGGTCCGACCAGACCTTTGCCAGTGTGCCTTGGCCGCCCCCTGCGAGCCCGAGCATGCCCGAGATCTGGCCGAGCGCGACCTGCAAGCCGACCCCGGTCAAGAAACCGATCAGCACCGTGCGGGACAGGAAGTCCGCCATGAAGCCCAGGCCGATGAGTCGGGCCAGGACGAGAAACCCCGCGGCCATTAGGGCCAAGACGCCGGCGAGCGCCAGGTATTCGCCGGTGCCGGTGGCGGCGAGCCCCACCAGACCGGCCGCGAGGATGGCCGCGGTGGCCGAGTCGGCGCCCACCACCAGGTGCCGCGAGGAGCCGAACACCGCGAACAGGGCCGTAGGGATCAGCATGGTATAGAGCCCCGTGATCACCGGCGTGCCCGCGATCTTGGTGTAGCCCATCACCTCCGGGATCGCCAGCGCGGCCAGGGTGACACCGGCGACGATCTCGCCGGGGACCTGCGACGCTTTGATAGGTCGCACGCCCTGCAGGAAGGGAAGGCTCCATTTGCCGTGTCCGGTCAACTCGTTTCAGGCCCATAGATCCGCTAGCCGAATGACGACGGCGTCAAACGGCGCGACGGAGACCATGTCGTTGTCGTGGAAGACGCCCAATGGCCTCCACCCGGTATCGGCGAGCTCGTAGGCCTCGAGTGTGCGTGTCTTGGGATCGACGAGCCAGGCGAAGCGGACGCCGTAATTTGCGTACAGCGGCATCTTCTCCTCGCGGTCGGTGCTCTGGCTGGAGGGCGACAAGATCTCGCAGACCCAGTCCGGCACGACCTGGACCTTGTGGCCCTCAGGCGGTGATGGCATGCGCTCCCTGCGCCAGCCGGCGATATCCGGGACAACGACCTCTGTATCCAAGACGAAGTGGACCTCTGGCTCGTCGATGATCCACCAACCCCCGGGACCACCGCGCCCGCGTCCATAGGGTCCTTCAATGTCGGCGCCAAGGCGGGAGGCCGCCAGGCCATGAGACCAGGCCGGACGCGGCTGTGTGCGCAACTGTCCGCCGATGATTTCGCCGATCAGTCCTTCCGGCAGGGCCATCAATTGCTCGTAGAGGGACAGCCTTCTTGCAGTTTGTGGGCTCATGGGCAACCAGCTCGCGAGGACGGTGAGGTCAGACGCCGATCATAATGCCCGCGCCCACCGCAGCGGAGCGAAACGCGACCTCGCACTCCCCGATCTTCCCCGTTCCCCGCCCTCTGCCCGCGGGGCGAGGGGTTGGGGGGCGCGCTCTGGATTCGCAGTCTTTACCACAGCGCAGGGCTGCGTTGCTGGACGAAGAACCCGTCGGCGTCCCGAACAGGACGGACACTCCCCGCCCCCCAGCGCGACGCCCGCGCGCGGCGTTTCGCGGGCGAGCTTGCCTGCTCGGAGCTAGGTACTTGGGGATTGTACGAGTTCCTGCGACGCAACCGTCTCCCATCCTGCCGACTGCGCTGCGAGCTCGCGCCAGCCGCGGAACGCGTCCGAAGACGCCTGTGGAACGCCCCGAGGCACGGTGCCTGGCGAGCCGGGGCGGGCTTCGCGGGATGCCATAGCGGCGTGCCGGGATGACGCCAATGCGCTCCACCTCAGCCTCGTTTCTCTCTGGGAGATCCCTGCCAGAGGGCGCTGCGCGGCACCTCGGCGAGATCGCCGAGGGTGCGGTAGCGGCGGGTCTCCGTGCGTCCGTGTCCGTGCTCAACGTCCTGCCAGCCGCTGGCGCCAGACAAGCAGTTCTTGATGTCGCG
>NZ_JAJDNQ010000015.1 GCF_022340605.1 Thiohalocapsa sp. | reverse complement strand
GCGTCACCCACCTGGTGGCCAGGCGGCTGCTGGACTACTCGCACCTGCTCGGCGGGCTGGTGGTGACCTCGCGGGACTTCCACTAGATTGCTTGACGGCTCCAAATGCTTGCAGTTGAGTCAAGTTTGTTGTCGTTGTCGTGGTCGTTGTCGTTGTCGTTGCGTAATCGACTACCCGACCACGACCACGACCACCAACAGAGACTTCGACCCGGTTCCTCGGCTCCGGCCTCACCCGGGCCGACGCCTGCAAAATTGGCTGAAACGGGGTACTAGCCCGGCGCCGGCCGCATGCCGAGCCGGTGCCCCACGGCGGCCGCAAAGCGCCATGGCAGATCAGCCTTCACCAGCACCGCCGGCGCGACCAGGTCCGCCAGCCGGGTCATCGCCAGGCCGGCGTAGCCGCAGGGGTTGATGCGCCGGAACGGGGCGAGATCCAGATCCACGTTCAGCGCGATGCCGTGGTAGCTGCAGCCGTGGCGCACCCGCAAGCCCACGGAGGCGATCTTGGCGCCATCCACATACACCCCGGGGGCATCGGGGCGCGCGCTGGCACCGACACCGAAGCCGGCCAGCAGGTCGATGACCGCGCCCTCCAGCGCGCTCACCAGCGCACGCACGCCGATCTTCAGCCGGCGCAGATCCACCAGGACATAGGCGATGAGCTGCCCCGGGCCGTGGTAGGTGACTTGACCGCCGCGATCCGTCTGCACCACCGGGATGTCGCCGGGGGCCAGCAGGTGCTCGGCCCGTCCGGCCTGGCCCTGGGTGAACACGGACGGGTGCTCGGCGAGCCAGAGCGCGTCCTCGGTGGCCTCGGTGCGCGCGTCCGTGAAGCGCTGCATGGCGCGCCAGCAGTCCAGATACGGCACGCACCCGAGCCGACGCACGTGCAACACCCGGGGAGCGCGGCTGCTGTCGGTCATCACAACAGCGCCCCGGCGAACCGGGGTCACAGCGCGTAGACCACCAGCTCGTGGGCACTCAGCTCCCGGTAGATGGCATCGAGCTGCGCCTTGCTGTGGGCGCGCACGCGGGCGGTCACGGCGAGCCACTTGCCGCCGCTGCTGCGGCGCGTGGTGACGTCCGCCGGGGCCAGGTCCGGGGCGTGGCGCGAGAGGATCTCCCATACCACGGCCTCGATGTCGCTGTCCGCGGCACCCATGGCCTTGATCGGGAAGGTGCAGGGAAACTCCAGCAGGGTCTCGGTGACCTCCGGGGCCGATGCTGGTGTGGGGGCGCCGGTTTGGGGATTGCGATTGTTCATTGGCGGCTCAGCGGGTCGTCGATCTCTGTCACCCAATGTGGGGCATGCCGACGCCGGTGTCGAGCCGGCGGGGCCGGAGCCGACGAACCTGGTCGAAATCTCTGCTCATGGTCGTGGTCGTGGTCGCGTTCGTGGTCGTGGTCGTGGTCGGATACTCGACAACGACAACGACAACGACAACGAGAGCAAAATTTGGAGAAGCGCGGCGCTGGGGCACTGAGCTAGAACAGCCGCAGCACCGAGTCCCAGCCGCGCTGGAAGATATTCCCCTCGCCCACGTCCGCGAGCGCCACGGCGGGCTCGCGACGGATCTCCCGGTCACCGAGCTTGAAGACGATCTCGCCGACCAAGTCGCCCCAGGCCACTGGGGCGGTGATGTCCATCGCCGGCTCGAGCTGCGCGCTGAGCTGGTCGTACTTGCCGCGGGGGATGGTGATGTAGAGGTCCCGCGCCGGCCCCACCGGCAGCTCGCGCGCATCGCCGCCCCAGACGCGCAGGGACTCCACCGGCTCGCCGCCCGGGAAGACGCGATGAGTCTCGAAGAAATTGAAACCGTAGTTCAGCAGTGCCTGGCTGTCGGCGACGCGCTCGGACGGGCTGGCCGTGCCCATCACCACGGCGATGAGCCGGCGGCCATCGCGCTTGGCGGAGGAGACCAGGCAATAGCCGGCGGCCTTGGTGTGGCCGGTCTTCATGCCGTCCACGCTGGGGTCGAGCTTCAACAACTGGTTGCGGTTGGACTGCTTGATGTCGTTCCAGGTGAAGTCCGGCTGCGAGTACCAGGCGTAGTAGTTCGGATACTCGCGGATGATGGCGGCGGCCACCTTGGCGATGTCCCGCGGCGTTGTGTAGTGCTCCGGGTCCGGCAGGCCCGTGACGTTGACGAAGTGCGAGTTGGTCATGCCGAGGCGCTTGGCGTTGCGGTTCATCAGCTCGGCGAAGGTCTCCTCCGAGCCGGCGATGTGCTCGGCCAGCGCGACGCTGGCGTCGTTGCCGGACTGGATGATCATGCCCTGGATCAGGTCCTCGACACCGACCTGCTTGCCAACCTCGATGAACATCCTGGAGCCGCCCGTGCGCCAAGCCTTCTCGCTGACGGTGACCTTGTCGTCCAGGCTCAGCTTGTCGGCGGCGAGCTCGCGGAAGACCACGTAGGCGGTCATGATCTTGGTGAGGCTCGCGGGCTCGAGGCGCTCGTCGGCGCCCTGCTCGGCGAGGATGGTGCCGCTGTCGTAGTCCAGCAGCAGGTAGCCGCGCGCGTGCAGTGCCGGCGGCTCCGGGATGCTGCTCTGCTGCTCGGACACGGTGGCGGCGCCGGGCAGCGCGAAGAGGAGCAGAAGGAGGGCGGGAAGACAGGCGGTAAGGGCCTTCTGGATCATGGTCATGCGGCGGGCTGGCGGTTTCGGGGTTGCGGACGGCCGGCCGCCGGGCGAGCCGGTGGGCGCGGCTGGCCGTGCATTCTACCTTTGCGGCAGCGGGGACACAGCGTCGCCGCGGCAGGCCTTGCGCGACGGGGGCCGCGACGGGTGCCGGCTCAACGGGGCACCACGAGCGAGGGTCCGAAGCCGAGGGCGACGAGCTCGCCGGCGAGTTGCTCGGCCTCGGCCCGTGAGCCCACCGGACCAACGCGCACCCGGAACAGCGGCCTGGCATCCCCGTGTACCGCCGTGTCTTCGGCGATGGTGACGGGTGTGGCCAGCTGGCCACGCAGGCGCCAGCGCATCTGCTCGGCATTGGCGCGTGCCCCGAAGGCGCCCACCTGGAGGTAGTAGCCGGCGCTGGTGCTGGCCACCGCGGGCTGTGCTTGCGGCCGGCGAGCGGTCGCCGTCGCCGTGCGCGTGGCGGGCGCGCCTGGCGCGGCGCGCGTCGAGCGGCGCTCGCCGGCCGCGGCGGTGCTCGCCACCGCGGGCGTCCGCGGCCGGCTCGCGACGGTGTGCGCGGGGTGATCGCCGGCCGCGCCGTGGTGCACCCGCTCAGGCTCGGGCGCCGGCGCGAGGCCGGCAATGCGCATCGACTTCGGCAACTTGCCGTCGTGGTCGCGAGGGTCGATGGAGGCCACCTCCACCATCGCGGTGCCCTTCTTATCCACACCGAGCGCCTTCGCCGCGGCGTACGACAGGTCGATGAGGCGGTTGTCGACGAACGGGCCGCGGTCGTTGATCTTGACGATCAGGCTGCGGCCGTTTTCCAGGTTGGTCACCAGCGCATAGGTGGGCAGCGGCAGCGTCTTGTGCGCCGCTGTCCACTGGTGCATGTCGTAGCGCTCGCCGCTGGAGGTCTTCTTGCCGTGGAAGTTCGGACCGTACCAGGAGGCGATGCCGCGCTCCACGTAGCCGCGGCTGGTGGCCTTGGGTCGATAGGTCCGGCCATAGACCACGTAGGACTTCATGTTGCCGAACCTGGACTTGGGCTCGACCCTGGGCTTGGCACCGGGCACGTCGGCGAGGCGGACGTCGCGCTCCGGCGTACCGCCGCAGCTCGCCAGCAGAGACAGCAGCAGGACGGGCAGCCACCTGCCCGCCCGCGCCACCAGCCGGGGCAGCCGCGCTGCGCCGGCGCACTCAACCCGCCGCATCGTCGGCCACCTGCCGTGCCGAGTCTTGACCCGAACCTTGGGCTGGGCTCAGCGCCGGGCCTTGGGCCGAGCTTTGCGCTGGGCCTTGGACTGAGTCTTGAACTGGGCCTTGAACTGGGCCGGGGACAGAGCCGGCCGCGATCTCGCGGCTCAACTGGAACACCGCCATCGCATAGAGATTGCTCTGGTTGTAGCGGGTGATCGCATAGAAATTCTCGAAACCGAGCCAGTACTCGGGTCCGTCGCCGTCCAGTTCCAGCAGCGCGACACGCGCATCGGCGGGCGGGGAGTCGGCCAAGGCGCCCGCCGCTGGGACGACGCCGGCCGCGCCGAGTTGCGCCAGGCTCTCCTGCGGCAGTGCCGGCCGCTTCCCGGCAACCGGAATGCCGGTGGGCACGCCATCGGTCAGCGTTGCCCGCGCCGCGATGGGCGCCCCCCGCTGCCAGCCGTGCATGGCGAGATAGTTGCCGACGCTGCCCACCACGTCCGCGTCACTGCCCCAGAGATCGCGGCGACCGTCGTCATCGAAATCGACCGCGTAGGCGCGATAGCTGGACGGGATAAACTGTGGCAGTCCGACCGCACCGGCGTAGGAGCCCACCGCGGTGCGCGGGTCCACCTGCTCCTCCCGGGCCAGCAGCAGGAACTCGCCCAGCTCCTTGCTGAAGAAGTCCGCCCGGCTCGGGTAGGCGAAGCCGAGCGTGGAGAGCGCATCCAGCACCCGGTGCCTGCCGACATTGGCGCCATAATTGGTCTCGATGCCGACGATGGCGGTGATGACTTCCGCAGGCACACCGTAGGTGAGCTCGGCCTTGTCCAGCAACGCGGCGTGCTCGCGCCGGAAGGCCACGCCGGCGTCGATGCGCGCCGGGGTCAGGAAGATGCGCCGGTAGTCCCGCCAGGGCTTGGCCTCGTAAGGCCGGTTCATGGCATCGATGATGTCCTGCCGGTAGCGCGCCGCGGCCATCAGGGTGGCCAGATCCTCAGCGCTATAGCCGAGCCGCTGCGCCTGCTCGGCGACGAATGCCTGGCTGCCGGTCGCATAGGACGCTGGGACGCCGGCGGTGACGGCCGGCGGCGCCAAGGCCGCGATGCAGGCGGCGAGCGCGAGGGCGCCGGGCCGACGGAACAAAGGTGCGAGGGCGGCGGAAGGGCGCATGGGCAGGAATTGAGTTAGCGGCTTCGGTTAAAGCGTCACGTCCAGTATAGGCCAGAAGTATCTATTTCAATATCGGTTTTTGCCCGGAAACTGTTCGGCACCGAGCCCCCCTGACCGGTCGAGCCTCACCAGTCGCGGGGCCTTGTGGTAGCGTTGCGCCTGCAACGCCTGCGCCCCACTCAAATTCTCAAACCCGCCCGGAACCCGCCATGGCCCTGGACCGAACCGATGTCGCCAAAATCGCCCACCTGGCCCGGCTCGAAGTCGCCGAAGCCGATCTCGATCACTACGCGGCCGAGCTCAGCAACATCCTGACCCTGGTGGAACAGATGAACGCCGTGGACACCGGCGGCGTCGAGCCCATGGCGCACCCGCTGCACATGGCCCAACGCCTGCGTCCGGACGCGGTCACCGAGGCGGACCGGCGCGAGGCCTTCCAGGCCATCGCCCCGGCCACCCAGGACGGGCTCTACCTGGTACCGAAGGTGATCGAGTAGCCCGCCCGCCACGTTCGCAGCAGCACTGCCCGCGCCTCCCGCTCGCGCGGCCCACGTCGCCACCCAAGTCGTACCCAGCCAGCAACCACCACGCATGCACGAGCAATCCATCACCGAGCTCGCCGCCGGTCTGCGCGAAAAGGGCTTCTCCAGCCGCGAGCTAACGGAGCACTATCTGGCCCGCATCGAGCGCCTGGACCCGGCGCTGAACAGCTACATCACCGTGAGCGCGGACACCGCGCTGGCCGCCGCCGATGCGGCGGACGCGCGCATCGCCGCGGGCGACGCCGGGCCGCTCACGGGCATTCCCATCGCGCACAAGGACATCTTTCTCACCGAGGGGCTGAAGACGACCTGCGGCTCGCGCATGCTGGACAACTTCGTGGCGCCCTTCGATGCCACCGTCGTCGAGCGGCTCGCCGCCGCCGGCGTGGTGGTGCTGGGCAAGCTCAACATGGACGAGTTCGCCATGGGCTCGTCGAACGAGACCAGCTACTACGGCCCGGTCCGCAACCCCTGGGACACCACGCGCGTGCCCGGCGGCTCCAGCGGCGGCTCGGCGGCGGCGGTGGCCGCGGGGCTCTGCGCCGCCGCCAGCGGCACCGACACCGGCGGCTCCATCCGCCAGCCCGCGGCCTTCTGCGGCATCACCGGTATCAAGCCCACCTACGGGCGCTGCTCGCGCTGGGGCATGATCGCCTTCGCCTCCAGCCTGGACCAGGCCGGCGTGCTGACGCGCTCGGCGGCGGACGCGGCGCTGCTGCTCGGCGCCATGGCCGGCTTCGACGAGCGCGACTCCACCAGCGCGAGCGAGCCGGTGCCGGACTATGGCGCGACGCTCACCGACGACATCGCGGGCCTGCGCATCGGCCTGCCGAAGGAGTACTTCGGCGAGGGCCTGGACGCGGGCGTCGAGGCATCAGTGCGCGCCGGGCTGGCGGAGCTCGAGAAGCTCGGCGCCAGCATCACCGACATCAGCCTGCCGAACGCGCCGCTGTCGGTGCCGGCCTACTACGTGGTGGCCCCGGCGGAGTGCTCGTCGAACCTCGCCCGCTTCGACGGCGTGCGCTACGGCCACCGCTGCGAGGCGCCGCAGGACCTGGAGGACCTCTACAAGCGCAGCCGCGCCGAAGGCTTCGGCGCCGAGGTGAAGCGGCGCATCATGATCGGCACCTACGCGCTGTCGGCGGGCTACTTCGACGCCTACTATCTCAAGGCACAGCAGCTCCGCCACCTGATCGCGGACGACTTCCGCCGCGCCTTCGAGCAGGTGGACCTGATCATGGGCCCCACCACGCCCACCACGGCCTTCCCACTCGGCGCCAAGACCGACGACCCGGTGGCCATGTACCTCAACGACATCTACACCATCGCCACCAACCTCGCCGGCCTGCCCGGCCTGTCGGTGCCGGTGGCGCCGGTGGACGGCCTGCCGGTGGGCTTGCAGATGATCGGCAACTACTTCGCGGAAGGACGGCTGCTGAACGTCGCGCACCGGTTGCAGCAGGCGACGGATTGGCATCGGGCGGTGCCGCCCGGGTTCGCCTAGCTGCGCGGCCCAAGCCGATGAGAAAAGCCAAGCGCCAGGCACCGGCTCCCGTAGGGCGGATAAGCGCAGTGCATCCACCACCGCCACGGACGCAGCCATTCGCCCCCGACCAAATCGCGCCCAGCCCATGACCGAAGCCCTCGCCCATCGCTGCCAGGTCGCCGATGGGCCAGGTGAGCCTGCGCCGGAAGCCATCACCTCGTAAGCGCAGCTGCTGGCGGTGGCTGCGCAAGAACGTCACCCTCGACGCGGGACGAACCTACGCCGGCGGGCTGGTCAAGTTCGAGCCCGACGACGACGCCCGCACCCCGCTGCGTTACCTCGCGGCGCCGCCGATCTCGGACGACGATCTCAAGACCTTGGCAGACACCAGCTAGTGATAGCGTAACCCGCGAAATCGACGACTTACCGACACTCAGCGTCGGGTTACGCTGCGC
>NZ_JAJDNQ010000003.1 GCF_022340605.1 Thiohalocapsa sp. | reverse complement strand
CGGCAGCGCGCCGGTGCTTTCCGTGATCGGCCTGAGCTCGGGCGCCAAGCTCGTGCCGGGCATCGGTTCGTTGTTCGGCAGCGGCGGTGTCGCCGTGACGGGCGGGGCGCTCACCTACGCGGTCGGCCAGGTCTTCGTCCGCCACTTCTCGGGTGGTGGCGACCTGTTCAACGTCGACCTCAAGGCCATGCGCCGGCTGTTCAAGCGCAAGCTGAAGGAAGGCGAGGCCGCGGTCGCGGAGGCACAAGTCGCCAAGGACACGGAGCAAACGGCCTGATGCACGGGCCGCGCGGCACCCGCACCAGCTGACATGGCCGCCGCCGCGACGGGCCCGGACACGCTGGCCGAGGGACGCTCGCCATTCGCGCGCTGGGTCGGTCGGTTGCTGCCGGTGCTGCTGATCGTCGTGCTCATGTCGGTGCTGGTTTCCGCCCTGCTGTGGCGGCGGGTCTTCGTCTCCATCGAGCCCGGCGAGGCGGGGGTGCTGTACCGCTTTTTCACCGGCACCGTCACGGACCGTGTCTACCGGGAGGGGCTGCACGTCATCTCCCCTTGGGACACCATGGTCCACTACGAGACGCGCCGGCAGGTGGCGATGCACGCCTTCGACGTGCTGTCGGTGCGGGGCCTGCCGGTGCACCTCGAGCTCGCCATCCGCTACCAGCCGCAGGTGGAGCAGCTCGGCCTGCTGCATCGGCGCATCGGTCCAGACTACGCCGAGCGCGTCGTGGTGCCGCAGACCGAATCCGTGCTGCGGCGCGAGCTCTCGCGCTACACGGCGGAGCAGATCTACACCAACGAGGGTGGGTTGCTCGGCGCCGCCGTGCTGCTCGCCCGCGACGAGGTGGGGCGCAATTTCGTCGACGCGGAGGACATCGTCATCCGCAGCGTCACATTGCCGGACCGGGTCAAGGCCGCCATCGAGGACAAGCTCGAGCAGCGCCAGCTGCTCGCCTCCTACGACTTCCGCCTCAGGACCGCGGCGCAGGAGGCCGAGCGCAAGCGCACCGAGGCGCGCGGTATCCGCGATTTCCAGGCCAAGGTGGACGCGACGCTGACACCCCGGCTGTTGCGTCACGAGGGCATCCGCGCCGCGCGCGACCTGGCCACGTCCGCCAACGCCAGCGTGGTGGTGATCGGCGCCGAAGAGGGTGGTCTGCCGCTGGTGCCCGGCGGCGGTGGTCCGTGGCGCTGAGCCGGGCGTGCGCGCGGCTGCGGCGATGCCGTGGGCGCGGAGCCGGCAGGGGCGTCGCGCTGCTGCTTGTCACCACCTTGCTGGGCGGTTGCGGCCACCAGTACGGCAACCTGGCCGAAGCGCGCGTCGCCTATGCACGCGAGGCGCGGGGGCCGGTGGTGATCGCCGCGGTGGAGGACCCGCTCGGCCCGGGCTTCGTCCAGGGCATCGAGCTTGCTGCGCAGGAGATCAACGCCGCTGACGGCGGCCTGCTGGGCCGGCCGCTTCAGGTGCGCCGGTTCCCCGGCAGCAACGACTTGCGTCAGATGCGCGGGGTCGCGAGGCAGATCGCCCAAGATCCGCGCATCTCCGTGGTGCTGGGCCACCGCCGCTCAGAGGTGGCGGTGCCGGCGTCGGTGATCTACGAGGGCGCGCAGGTCTTGTTCCTGCCCGCCTTCGCGACGGCGGAACAGCTTACCCGGCACGGCTTCGACTTCGTGCTGCGGACGCTGCCGGACAACGCCACCATGGCGGCGCAGACCGCGAGCGTCGCCGATCTGTTCGGCCACCGGCGCATCGCGGTGCTGCACAGCCGCGACGACTCTGCCCGCGAGCTCGCCTTCCTGTTCCAGGACGAGGCGCGTGCACGCGGTATCGACATCGTCTACAGCGCGTCGTTCTTCGAAGGCGAGAGCAATTACCGTGGGCTGCTCGGCCAGCTCAACGCGGTGGAGTTCGACGCCATCTACCTGTCCGCCGAGCACGAGGCCGGCGCGCGCGCGCTGCGGCAGCTGCGTGAGCTGGGCTTCGAGCAGCCGGTGTTCGGCTCTGACCGCCTCGCCTACGGCAACTTCATCGAGCTGGCGGACACGGCCGGTGACCGCGTCGTAGCGCCCGGCGTGTACGACGTCGGCACGCCGGGGCCGCGCAACCGCGCCTTCGTCGACGCCTACCGCGCCGCCTATAGCACGGAGCCCGGCCAAGACGCGGCCCAGGGCTATGACTTGGCGCGGCTGTTTGCCGACATTGTGCGCACCGCCGGCAGCACCGAGCCGCGCGTGCTGGCGACCACGGCGCACTATGGGCCGCCTCGCGCGGGGGTCACCGGCATCTTCGCCTACGACCCGCGCGGCAACGTCTACGGGAAGCTATTTGAATTTCGCGTGCTGCGCTTCGGGCGCTGGTGGCCGCTGCCCGGCGTCACCGCACCCTACCGCCTGACGAGCTTCCGCGCCGCGCGGGCGGAGATGGCGCGCCAGGAACAGCAGCAGGCGACGCCCGCCGGCGACGGTGCGGCGGCCGGGGCGCCGGAGGGCGCCCCGGCCGCAGCCATGCCGGCCGAGCAAGCGGCCGGTGGCGCGGGACCGGCTGACGCGGCCGCCGTTGCATCGGCCGAGCCCGGCGCAACGGCGGACGCGACCCCAGGCGCTGCTTTGGGCACTGCCGAGACTGCGCCCGACACGCTCAGCCTCGACACATTGACCACCGCACGCCTGAGCGCCGCCGAGCGCAACCGCATCTGGCTGACGCTGGCGCATGAGATCCTGGGCTTCAAGCGTCTCGGCCTGGTGGTCCCGCAGACCGGTGCCGGCAGCGCGGCGGTGGGTCTCGCGCGGACGCTGGCAGACGCGCGCGGCTTTACGGTGGAGATCTGTGAGCTGCCGGCGCCGGACGACCCTGCCTCTGCCCCTGCTCCCGCCGAGTCGCGGACCGCCCCCCGGCACGCAACCGGGCTGCACCGCCCCGAGCCTGAGGGCAGCGCTGACCAGGCCCCGCTGGAGCGGGCCGCCGTGCGCTGCTGGAGCCGTCTGGCGCGCACGGTGGACGCCTTGTTCGTGGTCCCCGACTCGGGGCTCGCGCCCACGCTGGTGCGCCGGCTGAACCGCACCTTGCGCGATTTCGGCGTGCCCGCCTTCGCGCTGGCGCAGACGCTCGACGCTGACCTGGGGCTCACCCTGGGGCTGGTCGCATCCGGAGTCGACCTGGACGACCCCCGCGTGGCGCTGCGCTTCGACGGCGTCCTGCGCGGGATGAAGGTGCATGCGCTGAACCGCAAGCTCACCAACCTGCCGGCGGTGAGTGCCGACCTCGCCGCCTTCTCCGAGCTCGGGATCCGGCCCGACCCGCGGCTGCTGACGCTGGTTTCCCGTGCCATCGAGCCCGGCTTCATGGCGGCACGGCCGGCCACGTCGGCGGGCGATGCGGCCGCGGCCTCAGCTGCCGGTGACGGCGCGTCCGCCAGCCACTGACGAGTATCCAACGCCATGCCTCCCCTGAATCAGTTCCTCATCATCGGCATCTACATCAGCGCCGCAATCCTGGTGGCCTACCTCGGGCGGCGCCGGAAATGGGGCTACTGGGGCTATCTCTGGTCATCGATCCTGTTCACACCCCTGCTCGGGCTCTTGTTCGTGCTCGCCGCCGACCCGGCGCCGAAGAAGCTTGGCAAGGAGTCGCCGCGATGAGCCCGACAGACAGTGCAATCGCGGTGCAGGGGCGCCGCCGCGGCGGGGCGGCAGCCTGGTCGGCGGCCCTCCTGATGGTGCTGCTGGCGGCGTTGGCGCTGGCAGCGTCGCCGCGCGCCGCGGTAGCCGCTGCCGCGACGGCGGCCGAGGGTGCTGCCGATGAGGCGTCCGCCGAGCCGTCGCCGGAGGAGGTCCTGAATGGGCTGGCGCAGCAGGTCGATGGGCTCGACCAGGGCCTCAAGACCCAGCAGGAGCAAATCGAGGGCAACCGGCAGGCCATCGCGCAGCAGGGCGAGCGGCTGGATGCCGAGCTCAAGCGCATGGACCCGATGTCGCTGCGGCTCGACTCGCTGGCGCAGCAACTGGAACAGGCGCAGGCGCAGCTGGAGAAGCACGAGTCGCGCATCGAGGACAACTCGGTGAAGCTCTATGAGACGCTGATGGGCAGTGGCGACACCGCCCAAGCGATCGACGCGCTGCGCGCCAAGGTGCAGGGCCTCGAGCGCGCCCTGCGGCGGGCGTCGGCGGCGCCGCCGGCCGTCGAGAACGGCGCCGAGACCGGCGCGGCGGACGCTACGGCAGCCGGGGGCGAGCGCGCCCGTGCCGCGCTGCTGCCGGCCGCGCTGGGCCTGCTGCTGCCAGCCGGCATCCTGCTGTATGCCGTCGCCCGCGCCGGCTGGCCTGCTGCAGCCGGTGTCCCCGCGGCGGCTCGCATGAGCGCGCCCGCGTTGCTGCTGGCGCTCGGCGGTGCCGCGCTCGGCTTCATGGTGCTGGGCGTCGGGATTCGCGACGGCGCCAGTTCCGGCGGCCTGCTTGGTGCACCCTTGGCCTTTCTGCCCGCGTTGTTCCGGTTGTCGCCGGACGCCGGATTGCCCGATATCGCCGGCGCGCTGCTGGAGCAGTTGCCGCTTGTGGTGGCGATGGCGCTGCTGGTAGCCGTCACCGCCGGGCCGCGGCTGTCCGCCGCCGGCGGCTCGCTGGTGGGCGTAGTGCTCGGCGGGCTGCTGCTGCCGCTGTTCGGCCACTGGACCGCCCTCCCGGCCGGCGGTGACGCGCAGGCGGCCGGCTGGCTGGTACGGCACGGCTTCAGCGACAGCGGCGGCGTCGTGAGCGCAGCGCTGGTCGGTGGCAGCGCGGCGCTGGGGTTGGCGCTTGGCCTGGGCAGGCGTGCGGCGGGACGGCCGGACACCGGCGCCGCCGGCCACGAGCCCGCGCTGCTGGTGGTGGCCGTGCTGCTGCTCTGGATCGGCTGGCTGGTGCCGCGTCTGGCCGCCGCCGAGGCGGACGCGGCTGCGGCGTTGATGCTGTTGAGCTGGGCGTCGGCAGTCGGTGCGGTCATGACTTCGGCACTGTTCGGCGCCCTGTTCCGCGGCGGGCGCGGGCGCTTGCGGGGCCTGCCGGCGGCGCTGGTGGCCGGCGTGGTCGCGGCGCCCGCGTTAGGCACGCAGGCGGGTGCGCTCACGGCGCTGATCTTCGGTGCGCTGGTGGGATTACTGCACACGCTGTTCGCACCGCTCCTGCAGCGCCGCGATACCGCCGCGGAACCGGCCGCAGCCTTCAGCATCGCAGGCCTTTGCGCGGCGCTGGCACCGGCGCTGGTGGGGCCGAATGGGTACCTGTTCATGCCCGTCGCCGAAGATCTGCCGATGCAGCTGCTCGGTGCCGGCGTGGCGTCGGCCCTGGGCCTCGGCGGTGGTTTGCTGCTGGGGCTGGCGCTGCGGCTCATGCCCGGGCTGTCGTCCGCTCGCGCGGCGAGCGCCAAACGGCCGCAGGCCGAGGCCGCGGTGACAGCGGCCTGATGCGTTGCCATGTCTTGGTGGGGCAAGGCGTTTGCAGGCGGAGTCGCGGGCCTGATCGGCGGTCCTATGGCCGCGCTGGCGGCGCTGGGCATCGGCCACCAGATGGACCGGGATCTGCGCGGCCTCAAGCGCGCCTACGCGCCGGTGCGCGATGTGCGTCTGCGCGAGCGGCTGTTGTGCCAGCGGCGCACGGCGCTGTTCTCGCTGGCTGGCGCGTTGGTGCGTGCCGCGGCATCGCCGCCGGCGCGGCGCGCGGCGGTGCTGGAGGGGTTGCTGGCGGCCGAGGGGCTGGATGCGTCCGGGCGTGAGCGAGCGCGGGTGCTGTTCCGTGATGGGCAGCGCGCCGACTTCCCGCTGACCGCGGTGGTCAGCCAATTCCGCCGTGCGTTTCAGCGGCGCCCGGACCTGGCGCTGGCGCTGCTCGGCACGCTCTCACCGCTGGTCGAAGACCTCGATGCGGGCGCCCCGGCGCGGCAGCTGTTGCAGGACATCGCCACCCGCCTGGGTGTCCGCTCGCGCCGGCTGGAGCGTCTGGTGGCGGCGTGGCAGGCGGAGCGCCAGCGCCTGCGCGCTGGCGGCGGCGACCTGTCGCGGCGGGCCGCGGCGGAGCTATTGGGCGTGCCGGTGGGCGCGTCGCGCGCCGAGGTGACGCGTGCCTATCGCCGCCTGTTGAGCCGGCATCACCCGGACAAGCTCGCGCATCTCAACCCGTCGCCGGAGGAACTGGCCGCGGCCGCCCGCCGCACCGACCAGATCCGCAAGGCCTACCGGAGACTGTCCCGTGACTGGACCGACCGAACCCCGATTTGAGCCCCGATCTGAACCCTGTCCCGAGGCCCGGCCGGCGCGCACCGGCGCCGCACACCTGGGCGCGGACCTGCGCCTGGCCCTGGCCGAGTCGCGCCTGGTGCGCGCCGAGGCGGAGGGCATTATCCGTAACCACGTCATCGCCGGCAGCACCCTCGCCATGGCGCCGCTGCCGCTGCTGGACGGCATCCTGCTGTTCAATCTTCAGCTCAACCTCATGGGGCGCCTGGCGGATCACTACGGCGTGGCCTTCAATCGCTTCTATGCGGGCGTGGCCGCGTCCATGCTCAGCGCGTCGCTGCCGGTGCTGGCCACCGGTGCCTGCGTGTCGTCGCTGAAGCTCTGCCCCGGCTTCGGCAGCCTCGGCGCCGGCGCCACGCTGTCCAGCCTCGCGGGCGTGGTCAGCTATGCCACCGGCAAGGTGCTGCTGGAGCACTTCGAGGCCGGCGGCACGCTGGAGGACCTGTCCACGCGCGCCTTCCGCGCCCGCTTCCGGGCCGCGCTGCGCGAGGGGCCGGCGGGCGTGCGCGAGCTGCTGACCGGCCAACCGTCCTGAGCCGCGCCCGGGTCTTATGCAGCGTTCCGGCGCGAGCCTGTTCGTGCCGCCCGGCAACCACGCCCGTGGGAGCAGCACCTTTCACATGCTGCCGCACGCGCCGCTGGCGGCGGTCGCCCGTCCGCGGCACCATGTGCGATCCGTGGAAATTGACGCTCGCCATGCCCGCATCCGATCCGAACCGACCAGCGCGTGCATTGCCGCAGCCGGCGACGCCGGCGCTGGCGATGGCGGACACCCATTGGCCTGCCGCGGCTGTCGCGGCGCAGGCCGCAGAGCTTGCGCAGCGATTGTCGGTGGCAGGGCTTCGCGCCGGGCAGGTCGCGCTCCGCGCGGCGGATGATCCGGTCCATCTGCTGCTGTTGCAGCACGCGCTGGCCCGCCTCGGCGCCGGGCTGTTGCCCTATCCCCCGGAGCTTGCAGCGGCGGCGCTCGATGCGCTTGCGGCCGGCGTGGGTGCCGAGTGGCACTGGCAGCGCGGCGCGGTGATGCCCACGGGCCGCAGGCGGGCGCTTGCCGCCGACGCGGCCTGGCCGGCGCTGCTGGTGCGCACCAGCGGCAGCAGCGGCGTGCCGAAGTTGGTGATGCTGACGGCCGGGCAGCTCCTCGCCTCCGCCGCGCGGGTGAACGCGGCGCTGGACCTGCGCCGCGGCGATCAATGGCTTTGCGTGCTGCCGCTCTCCCACATCGGCGGGCTCGCCATCGGCTGGCGCTGTGCGCTGGCGGGGGCGACGCTGCGGCTGGTGGGTGCCGGCGACGCGCGGGCGCCCTTGGTGCCACGCCACGGCGATGTGGGCTCCGAGCCCGCGCGGCCGGGTTTCGACGCGGCCGCGGTGGCCGGTGCGCTGGCCGGCTATCCCGTCACGCATGTATCCCTGGTGCCGGCGATGCTGGCGCGGCTGCTGGAGGTCATGCCCGCGCCGCCGGCGTCGTTGCGGGTGGCGCTGCTGGGTGGCCAGGCGCTGCACCCGGCGCTGGCGCGCCGCGCGGTGGCCGCCGGCTGGCCACTTTATGTCAGCTACGGGATGTCCGAGACGGGGTCGATGATCGCGGTGGGGCGCTGGCAGGATGACGACGCTCCCGGCACGTGGGTGGGTCTGCCGCTGCCGGATGTGGACCTGGACTGCGCTGGGTCCGACCAGGCGCCGCGCGTGCTCCGGCTGCGCGGGCCGATGCTGATGGCCGGCTACGCCGACGCGGCGCGGCGCCCCGGCATCGGGCTTGCCGACGGCTGGCTCACCACCGCTGATCTGTGCCGGCTGGATGCCGACGGCGCGCTCCGGGTCTTCGGACGGGCCGATGAACTGGTAGTCATCGGCGGCGAGCAGGTCTCCCCGGCCGCGGTGGAAATGAGGCTCGCTGGGTTGCCGGGGATGCGCGAGGTAGCCGTCGTCGCCGTGCCGCACCCCACCTGGGGCGCGACCTTGGCGGCCTGCTGGAGCGGGTCGGCAACACCGGCAGCCGTGGACGCCTGGTGCCGCGCCGAGCTGCCGGGCCGCGAGCGCCCGCGCCTGTTGCGCCGCTTCGACGCGCTGCCGCTGCTGGCCGCCGGCAAGCCGGACCGGGCGGCGCTGCGCGCGGCAGTGGTCGAGCACGGCGAGGCGACGGACCGTGCTCGCTAGTACCTGATGCTGCGCAAGGTCGCCCATTCGAGCCGAGCGCTAGTACCCCGTTTCAGCCAATTTTGCAGGCGTCAACCCGGTTGAGGCCGGAGCCGAGGAACCCGGTCGAAGTCTCTGCTCGTGGTCGTGGTCGTGGTCGCGGTCGTAATCGGATACTCGACAACGACAACGACAACGAAAGCAAAGTTGGGAGAAACGCTGCACCAGTTGGTTGCGCGACGGTCAATATCCCTTGCTACCATGTGTATTCTACAATTTGTCAATGCGGCGGTCCCCGGTTCGTTGCCGGAAACGCCATGGACTGCAAATGGAGAGATGACTCATGAAGCGCTGGATCCCGATACTCCTGGTGGCACTCGCGGCACTGGGCTGCACCATGGCCCCAGCGGCGCAGAAACCCTCGCAGGCGCAGCGCGCCGATATCGAGCGATTGCTGGCCGTCTCGGGCGCGGAGGATCTTGCCAAACAGATGGGCAAAGCCACGGCTG
>NZ_JAJDNQ010000151.1 GCF_022340605.1 Thiohalocapsa sp. | reverse complement strand
GCCGCCGCCGGCGCGTCGTAGGCGCTGGAGTTCTTGCGCAGGGCCAGGATCTCTGCGCCGCCCTTGCGGGTGCGCTCGATGATGGCCTCGAGCCGCTCCGGCGCGATGAAATGGCTCACCGGCACGCCGTTGACGGTGCAGTAGCGGGGCACTGGCACCATGGTGTCGCCATGCCCCCCCAGCACGATGGTGGTGATGTCGAGGGCGGAGAAGCCGGTCTCCTCGGCGATGAAGGCGGCCATCCGCGAGGCGTCCAGCACCCCGGCCTGGCCAAACACCCGCGAGCGGGGCCAGCCGGTGCGCTGCGCGACGCGGTAGGTCAGCGTGTCTACGGGATTGGACACGATCAGCACCGTCGCGTTGGGTGCGTGGGCCAGGATGTGGTCCGTGACGTCGTCGATGATCTTGACGTTGGCCGCCAGCACGTCGGAGCGCGACATGCCCGGCTTGCGCGGAAAGCCAGCGGTGACGACGACGAGGTCCGAGTCCGCCATCACGGCCGGGTCGTTGCTGCCCTTGATACGGGTGTCGAACTCGAAGAACGGGGCGGTCTGGAAGATGTCGAGTGCGATGCCCTCCGGCACGTCCTCACGGACGTCATAGAGCGCGATTTCCCGGCACAACTCCTCTTCGGCCAGTATCTGGGCGGTGGTTTCGCCGACCCGCCCGGCCCCGATGATGCTGATCTTTTGCACGGCGGCTCCTCCGGTTGGTGGCTCGGCGCGCAGGGCGACGTCGGCCGTTGTTGTGGTCGGCAGGGGATCTGCCCGCCCCCTCGGGCGTGCTGGGCGGCGTGCTGGGCGCTGTGCTGCTGGCTGTGCTGCTGGCTGTGTCGGGCCAATGCCGCGGATCGTGATGACCGCTGGCGTCGGCGCCGGCCGCTCAGACCTCCGCCGCCTTGGCCACGCCGCTCGCCACCGCCGCCCGGGCCACGGCCGGTGCCACGCGCTCGCGCAGCCGCGGATCGAAGGGCTTCGGGATGATGTAGTCCGGTCCGTGCGTGAGCGATTCCAATCCGTAGGCGTCCAGCACGGCCTGCGGCACGGGCTCGTGGGTCAGGTCCTTGAGCGCGTGCACGGCGGCGATCTGCATGTCCTCGTTGATGCGCGATGCGCGCGCGTCCAGCGCACCGCGGAAGATGAACGGAAAGCCCAGCACGTTGTTCACCTGGTTCGGATAGTCCGAGCGCCCGGTGGCCATGATGAGATCGTCACGCACGCGGTGTGCCAACTCCGGGCGGATCTCCGGCACCGGATTCGACAGCGCGAAGACGACGGGGCGCGGCGCCATCGTGGCAAGCATCTCCGGCGGCACAAGGTCCGGCCCCGATACGCCGATGAAGACGTCAGCCCCGTCCATGGCGTCGGCCAGCGTGCGCTTGTCGGTGTCCGCGGCGATGCCGAACTTGAACGGGTTGAGATCCCGGCGGCCGGTGTGGATAACGCCCTGGCGGTCGACCGCCAGGATGTTGTTGCGGTGCGCGCCGAGCGTCATCAGCAGCCGTATGGACGCGATGCCGGCGGCGCCTGCGCCGAGGACCACGATGCGGGCGTCCTCCAGGCGCTTTTCCTGCCACTCCAGTGCATTCAGCAGGCCGGCGGCGATGATGATGGCCGTGCCGTGCTGGTCATCGTGGAACACCGGGATGTCCAGCTCCTCCATCAGGATCTGCTCGATCTCGAAGCAGTGCGGCGCGGCGATATCCTCCAGGTTGATGCCGCCGAAGGTGGGCGCAATGCGACGCACCGTCTCGATGAATTCCTGCGGGTGGCGCGCATGCACCTCGATGTCGAAGACGTCGATGTCCGCGAAGTGCTTGAACAGCACCGCTTTGCCTTCCATGACCGGCTTGCTCGCCAGCGGGCCGACGCCGCCGAGGCCGAGCACGGCGCTGCCGTCGGTGATGACGGCCACCAGATTGCCCTTGTTGGTGTAGCGGTAGGCCGCGGCAGGATCCTCCGCGATGCGGCGCACCGGCTCAGCCACGCCCGGTGTGTAGGCGAGCGACAGATCACGCTGCGTGGCGGCGGGCTTCGTGATCTCCAACGCCGTCTTGCCGGGCCTCGGCTCGGCGTGGTAGGTGAGTGCGGCGGCGTTCAGTTCCGCGTCGGCGTGGGCGAAGCTCTCGGCATGCGACATGGGCGACTCTCGGGTTCGGGTTCGGGATCTGGCTGGAGGAGACCTGGCTGGGTGATCTGGTCGGGTGATCTCGCTGAGGGGATCCGGCCGTGAGTTGGGGCAGGTGCCGGCGGGCCAAGTGGCCGGCCAGGCGGCACTCGGCAGGGCGGATTGGGGGCCGGCGCGGGCTGAGATTGTCGTATCGCGCCCTGCGTCACACAAGCCAAGCATGTCCCGATCCCCGCAGGATCGCAAGACAAGGGCAACAATTGGCTCCGCGGCTGGCCGTAATCCCTTGACCGACAACAACCGGGCGATCGCGGAAACGGGTGGTATCGCTTGGCGACGGCACCGTGAAGCGCGGCGGTGAGCGAGGAACCGCGACGACTAACGACCGCGCGTTGCGCGCGGGCAAGCCGGCACCGGTGCGTATGGACCGATGCCGGCAGCAGGCTGCGGCGATTGAGTGAAGCCCTTGACGGTGCTAGGAGGCGAGCCGGGGCCGCAGGCTGGGGAGCAAGCCGGACTCAGCGCCCGTAACGGCGGCGGAATTTGTCCACGCGACCGCCGGTGTCGAGGATTTTCTGCTTGCCAGTGTAGAACGGGTGGCAGGCGGAGCAGACCTCGACATGCAGCTCATCGCCCAGCGTGGAGCGGGTGGTGAAGGTGTTGCCGCAGCTGCAGACAACCTTGATGTCCTGGTAGTTCGGATGGATGTCGGCTTTCATGGCCTGTTGACCTGATGGGAAACCTGCTGGTGAATGCCACGCCAGCGATGTTGGCACAATCACGGTGCCTTGGCGCGGCAATTAATCGGCCAATATAACCAATCCGAGCGCGCGTCGCAATAAGCCGCGATGCTGGCGCGGCTCTCCCGGGGGCTGCGGGTCGTTCCCCCACCGCTGCCATCACGCCTCGCCGAATCCGGCCACCAGGTCGTCCAGGAACCGCAGTCCCAGCGGCGTCGCCACCAGCCGATCCGGCGCCGGTTCCAGCAGCCCGTCCGCGAGCGCGCGCGAGCGCGCCGGCTCCAGGCGCGTCGCCGGCAGCCCCGTGCGGGCCGTGAACAGGGTGGCTTCGACGCCCTCGGTCAGGCGTAGCGCGTTGAGGGCGAGCTCCAGCACCAGGTCCGCGTCGTCGAGCCGGAATCGGCTGCTCTGCTTGTCGGCGCTGGCGAGGTAGGTCCGCGGCGAGCGCGTGGACGTGCGTCGATACACCTCGCCGGTGGCGGTGTCGGTCAGCTTGCCGTGGGCGCCGGCGCCGATGCCGAGATAGTCGCCGAAGCGCCAATAGTTGAGGTTGTGCCGGCAGCGGCGTCCGTCGCGGGCGAAGGCCGAGACCTCGTAGCGGGCATAGCCGGCGGCGGCCAGTCGGGCGATGCCCTGCTCCTGCATCGCGTCCAGGGTGTCGTGGTTCGGTGTCTGCGGCGGGGTGTGGGCGAAGGCGGTGTTGGGCTCGATGGTGAGCTGGTAGTAGGAGATGTGCTCGGGCTCGAGGGCGATGAGGGCGTCGAGGTCGGCCCGCGCCGCCGCGATGGACTGCCCGGGCAGCCCGAACATCATGTCGAGGTTGATGTTGTCGAAACCGGCCGCGCGGGCCGTGGCGACGGCGTCGCACGCCTGGGCGGGGTCATGGATGCGGCCGAGCGCCTCGAGATGCCCCGCCGACAGGGACTGCACGCCGATGGAGAGCCGGTTGACGCCGGCTCGCCGGTAGGCGGCAAAGTGCCCGGCGTCCACGGTGCCGGGATTGGCCTCCAGCGTGATCTCGGCATCGGCGGCGAGCTCGCAACGGGCGCGGACGCCGTCCAGCAGGCGCGCGACGGCAGTGCCGGAGAAGAGGCTCGGCGTGCCGCCGCCGATGAAGATGGACTGCAACGGGCGGCGCGCCGCAACCGGCACCCGTTGGGCATCCAGGTCCGCCAGCAGCGCATCCACGTAGTCTTGCTCGGGCAGTGGGGCCGCGGCCTGGTGCGAGTTGAAGTCGCAATAGGGACACTTCCGCACGCACCAGGGCAAGTGGACGTAGAGCGTCAGCGGCGGCGGCCCGGCGGGAAAGTGCCGTGCCGCCGCGGCGTCGCCTGTGCCGGAGGCGCTCAGCTCTGGTCCCGCGCCTGGAGATAGGTCAGCTCGGAGATGCCGCTCCATTCCTTCGCCTGGTTGAGGAATTTCTGGTACGAAGCGTAGGTCTTCTGCGAGAAGGCATCCTTCTCGGCGATCTCGGCCACCACCTGGTCGGAGAGCTCGTGGAGCTTCGCGAGGACGTCGTCGGGGAACTTGCGCAGGTCGACGTGGTGCTCGTTGAGCAGGGTCTTCAGGGCAGCCGGGTTGCGTGCCGTGTACTCGGCGAGCATGTCCTGGTTCACCACCTTGCAGGCGTTGGTGACGATGGATTGCAGGTCACCGGGCAGCCCATCAAAAACCTCTTTGTTGATGATGGCCTCCAGCGTCGTGCCCGGCTCGTGCCAGCCGGGGTAGTAGTAGTACTTGGCCGCCTTGTAGAGGCCGAAGGCGAGGTCGTTGTAGGGTCCCACCCACTCGGTGGCGTCGATGGCGCCGGATTGCAGGGAGGTGAAGAGCTCGCCGCCGGGCAGGTTCACCGGCGTGCCACCAGCGCGCTTGAGCACCTCGCCGCCGAGACCGGGGATGCGCATTTTCAGCCCCTGCAGGTCCGCGACGGAATTGATCTCCTTGTTGAACCAGCCGCCCATCTGCACGCCGGTGTTGCCGGCGGGGGCGGGTACCAGGCCGAAATCGGCATAGAGCTCAGTCCACAGCTCCAGGCCGCCGCCGTAGTACATCCAGCCGTTCATCTCCTGCGCCGTGAGGCCGAAGGGGACGGTGGAGAAGAACTGCGCCGCCTCGCTCTTGCCCTTCCAGTAATAGGCTGCGCCGTGGCCCATCTCGGCGGTGCCGCGGGAGACTGCATCGAACACCTCGAACGCCGGCACCAGCTCCTGGGCGCCGTAGACCTTCACCTGGATGCGCCCGCCGCTCATCTCGCCGATCAGCTTGGCCAGGTTGTTGGCGCCGGTGCCGAGGCCCGGGAAGTTCTTCGGCCAGGTGGTGACCATCTTCCACTTGTACTCGGGCTTGGCCCAGGCGGTGCGCGTGCTCAAGGTCGCGGCGGCCGCGGCGGCCGCGCCGGCGGCACCGGAGATGAAGGTACGGCGTTGCATCTGTTGCTCCTCGTCGTTGTGGTCTTGAAATCGCCAGCGGCGCATGATCCACCGCCGCCCGGCAGCGGGCAACTGCGTGCGCAACGACATCCGTGCCGAGATGCGGCGAGCACTGACCGCTACCGCCTTGGCCGTCAAACGCGTTGGCCGGCCCGCGGTGCACTAGCGCGGCGTCGCGGAGCGCCGTGCCGCCAGCCGGCGCCGGGCGCCAGCGACGTTGCGCCGCACAGCACGCTGCAGCGCGAGCGCGCTCAGGAGCCGCACCAGCAGGACGTTGGCAATGGCGACGTTGATGGCAATACCGAGCCCGAGCAGCAACAGGAAGAGCGCATCGCGCACGGCGGCACCCAGCACCGAGTTGGCCTGCTGCTGGAAGTCCAGCGTCACGAGTGCCCAGGGCATGGCGGCGGCGGTGAGGAAGTAGCCCTGCCGCTCGAAGTCCTCGGGCCAGACGCCGAGCCAGCGCGAGAACACCAGGCCCGCCAGGAAGTACCAGAGCACCAGCAACAGCGTGATCTGGAAGATGCGCGCCGCCGACACGCGTCACGCCCCGTCACGTCACGTGGGAGCGGCGTCCCCGCCGCGATCGGCCGCGCAAGCGCACCTCGCGCCGAGGACGGCGCTCCCACGACGGCGCCCCCACGGCGGCGCTGCAACGGCGCTGCCTCTTCGCGGAAGAAGCGCGACACGGCGCGTGGCGCAACCGCCGCATTGCCGGGCTAGTGCTTCGTTGCGGAAATGCCGAGACCGGGCTCCCTCGTGGGCGCGGTCGTAATCGAATATCCAGACGGTTGAGATCACGACGACGACAACGACCTGAGATGGTCTCGGGGCTTGCGCACTGGTGCACCAGCCACCTCAGCCTCAGCCCACCGCATCCAGCCGCGCATAGGCGAGCACCAGCCACTTGGCGCCGACGGTCTCGAAGTTGACCTGGATGCGCGCCTGGTTGCCGGAGCCCTCCGTGCCCAGCACGACGCCGCTGCCGAACTTCGGGTGCACCACCTGCTGGCCGAGCCGGAAGCCCCCGGCCGCCGCCGGCTGCGCGCCCCGCTTGCCGCCCGCGTAGGGCTGTGAGACGCCGCTGCCGCGCACCTCCTCCAGCAGCTCCCCCGGCATCTCACGCAGGAAGCGCGAGGGCATTGGGTACTCCTCGCGGCCGTGCAGCCGGCGGCTCTCGGTATGGGTCAGATAGAGCCGCTGCATGGCCCGGGTCATGCCCACGTAGCAGAGCCGGCGCTCCTCTTCCAGCCGCGCCGGGTCGTCGGCGGACATGGCGTGCGGGAACAGCCCCTCCTCGACGCCGGTGACGAACACCACCGGGAACTCCAGCCCCTTGGCGCTGTGCAGGGTCATGAGCTGTACGGCGTCCTGGATGTCGTCGGCTTGGGCGTCGCCGGCCTCCAGCGCCGCGTGCGCTAGGAAGCTGCCGAGCAAGTCGCCCTCGTCGTCCGCCGCTTCGGCGGCGAAGCGCCGGGTGGCCTCGGCGAGCTGCTCCAAGTTCTCGATGCGGTCGACGCCGCGGCCGTCTCGCTCCTTCTTGTAGTGCGCCGGCAGGCCGGTGGCCTCCACCACCTCCTGGATCAGCGCGCCGAGGTCGGCCGGGTCCGCCGCCGTGTTGCCCCCTGGCTCGCCCTGGGCGCGCGTCTGGAGCTGCTCGATGAGCGCGACGAAGCCGCGCACGGCACCCAGCGCCCGCGGCGGCAGGGCGTTGGCCTGCACCACGGCTCGGGCCGCGGACCACAGCGAGCCACCCTCCGCGCGCGCCTGCTCGCGCAGCAGGTCTATGGTGCGCGGGCCGATGCCGCGTGGCGGCAGGTTGACCACGCGCTCGAAGGCGCCGTCGTCATGCACGTTGATCAGGAGCCG
>NZ_JAJDNQ010000141.1 GCF_022340605.1 Thiohalocapsa sp. | reverse complement strand
CGCGGCGCGAGGCGATAGGCGTCGATGCCCATGGCATAGAGCCGGGCCAACGGACCGCTGACGTTGGGCAGGCGGTCCCGCAGCGCCTTGCGCGACAGGGCGTCGCTACGCTCGGAGTCCAGGATCCAGGGGATGTCCACGAAATAGAGCCCGGACAGCGCGGCGTCGCGCGCCGGATCGATGGCGCCATTGTAGACATGCGAGGTGGACACCACCGGCAGCCGATTGTCGGCCTCCCGCAGCGCGCCGTACAGGGGCACCGCGTCGCCCGCGGTGGAGACCATGAAGATGAAGTCGGCCTTGCCTCCGGCCAGCAGTGCCGCGGCGTCGCTGCCGTAGCCGCCGGGGCGCGAGCGGTAGGCGTGCTGCACGCTGATGTTGCCGCCCAGCGTGCGCCAGCGGCTGCGGAAGGCGTTGGCGAGCCGCGCGCCGAAGCCGTCGTCCGGATAGAGCAGCGCGGCCCGTGTGAAGCCGGCATTCTTGGCATAGTTGGCGGCGTTGTACGCCTCGTCCTCCGGAGCCAGCGAGAATTGATACAGGTTCTCGGTGGCGCCGCCGCCGGCGCGGTTCAGGGCCAGCGTCGGCACGGGCAGCGACGAGCGCGCGGCGAGCTGGGCCACGGCGGGCTTCTCCAGCGGACCGACGACGAGGTCCGCGCCGGCGTCGACGCCGGCGTTGTAACTGCCACCGTAGCGCAGCTCCGGGCGGTTGCCACCGTGATCGGCGTCGTAGGCGGCCTGGATGCCATCCTTCACCGCATCGCCGGCGACGCCGAAGCGCCCGCCGCGCGGCAGCAGCACCCGCACTTCGGTGCCCGCCGGATAGCCGCCGGCAAGGGTCGCGAAGTAGGCCTGCGGCAGATTCGCCAGCGCCGGATGGCCGATGTGACTGGAGCGCCACTTGCGGAAGGCGGCATCGAGCTTGGGGCTCGGCGCGCCATACTGGCTGAACAGCCGGGCCAGCTCGGCCCAACCCTTCATGCGTCCATGGCTCTTGCGGATGGCGTCATCCAGCCCGGTGCTGCCGAGCGTGGCCAGCGTGAACAGCAGCGACACCTGGTTGTCCATGCGGGCGGCGGTGTCGCCTTTGAGCACGCCGTCGAGCTCGTTCAGGCTCTCGGCGGCGCGCATGGGCTGGCCGGACAGCCGATAGGCCGCGGCCTCCGTGCCCAGGTACTGGGTCTTGAGGTCCGCCGGCAGGCTCCGCTTGTTGACCCGCTTCAGCGTGGAGAGCGCCTCGGACGCGCGCCCGCGCTGCATGGCGAGCGCTGCCTCCAGCAGCAGCACCTGCTCGCGCTGCGCGGCGGTGAGCTTGCCCTTATTGATGTCGGTAAGCACACTGGTGGCCTCGGTGGCGTCGCCCGCGGCGAGCAGCGACCGGGCGGCATCCAGCTGCAATTGTTCTTTGGCCGGCGAGGCGGCCTTCTCGGCCAGTTGCAGGTAGGCCGCGGCCGCCTCCGCGGACTCGCCCGCCTGTTCCAGGCCGCGGGCCTTCGCCAGCGCGGCTTGCGGCACGTCCGCCAGCACCCGTTGCGCGTCCTGGGCCGGATTGATGGCACAGCCCGCGAGCGCCATGGCGCACGCCAGCGCCACGCCGAGCCAGCGCGCGGCCCGAGCCCGCACCCATGCTTGCGGCGGCGCCCGGTGGGGGACGGTGGGAATGAGCGAGAGCGGAACGAAGGTCGTCCGGGCCATAGCCATCTCCGTCGGATGCAGCGACAAATAGAGGGGAAACAGGGTGGGCGAAAAGGCGGGCGTACTATACGTGGTGGCTACCCCGATCGGCAATCTCGCGGACATGACGCCACGCGCATGTAAGGTACTGACGGACGTGGACCTTATCGCCTGCGAAGATACCCGCCACAGCCGCCCGCTATTGCAGCATTTCGGCATCGCGACGCCACTTGCGGCCTACCACGAGCACAACGAGCGCGAGCAGACGCCGAAGCTGCTGGCGCGGCTCGCGGCCGGCGCCGCCATTGCCTTGATCAGCGACGCCGGCACACCGTTGGTGAGCGACCCCGGCTACGTGCTGGTGCAGCGCGCCCGCGCCGAGGGCTTGAAGGTCGTGCCGATACCGGGGCCGAGCGCCCCCATTTGCGCCCTGGCCGCCGCCGGGCTGCCGAGCGACCGCTTCCTGTTCCTGGGCTTCCCGCCGCGCGGCGAGGCAGCGCGCCGGCAGTGGATCGAGGCCAGCGCCGGCGAGCCGGGCACGCTGATCCTGTTCGAGGCGGGCCGGCGCGCCGCGGCGACCCTCGCCGACCTGGCCGCCGTGCTGGGTCCGCGACCCGCGGTGCTGGCGCGTGAGCTCACCAAGCGCTTCGAGACCTTCCTCGCGGCGGAATTGCCGGCGCTGGCGCAACAGGTCGGCGCCGACCCCGAGCAGCAACTCGGCGAGTGCGTGATCCTGGTGGGCGGCGACCGCCGCGATGAGGCCGAGCGCAACGCCGCCGAGCAGCGGCGGATGCTCGACATCCTCGCCGCCGAGTTGCCGCTGAAGCAGGCCGTGGCGCTCACCGCCCGCATCACCGGTGGCAATCGCAATCAGCTTTACCGCCAGGCGCTCGCCGATCGACAAGACTGAGCGAGGCCCAGCGATATGCCCCGAGTTGGGGCTCGCATGCACCCGCTTGGGCTAGAATGCCCAGCGGGGAGTCGGCCAGGCAGTCGCTCCGCGCGGCAAGGCTTCGGCCTCTGTGCGGGGAGGAAAGTCCGGGCTCCATAGGGCAGGGTGCCAGGTAACGCCTGGGGGGCGCGAGCCCACGGAAAGTGCCACAGAAAACAAACCGCCTAACCCGCAACCGGGGATTTCCCCCGGGGCGGGCGGCAAGGGTGAAAAGGTGCGGTAAGAGCGCACCGCGCCGGTGGCAACACGCGGCGGCACGGTAAACCCCACCCGGAGCAAGACCAAATAGGGGAGCAAGCGGCCATGTGCCGCGACCCGCGGCCCGCGGGCGCTCCCGGGTAGGTCGCAAGAGGCGTGCGGTGACGGACGCCCCAGATGAATGACTGCCCACGACAGAACCCGGCTTATCGGCCGGCTCCCCCTCCTTTCCTGACCGCGTCGCGGCGCGTCGTGCGCCGGCCGCGACGCGCCCTCGCCACGGCGCGCGCATGGCCGCAAGCGCACACGGCGCGCGGGGCAAGCCAAGGCCTCTCGATACTGAGCCGGGAAGCGATCCGACAAGCGCCAGAGCGACCCTGAATAGCCACAAAAGCCCCTGAAAGTGGGTTTTTCGGGCCGTTGAGGCGCCGATTCGTTGCCCCGGCGCCCCCTGTCGCACGACTCCCCACTTTTCCCCCCGTTCGCGCCTAGGCAGACACGGTTTGTGCGTCATTGACGCATCATCAGGTGTTTGCCGACTTTAAATTGCGACCCTATCCCTCTGAAAATAAGCGGCTTTGAGAAATCCTCAGTAACACCTGAACTTCCTGGGTTAAGTTTCTGACACGACAACGAAAAACCTCCCGCAAACCCTTGACCGGCCAGAGTGGCTCTCCTACACTTCGCAGCACGTGGGGAAAAGTGGTGAACTTTGGGGCGCCGTAGAGGATGAGCCACGCAAGGGCCAGGGTCGGGGAGCATGAGGTTCTACGGAACATACTTTTTGAGCCTCGATTCCAAGGGTCGGATCGCGATTCCGGCTTCCGAACGCGCCAAGTTGCTGGAGTTTTGCGGCTGTCGCGTCGTCGTCACTGCGGACCTCGGTGACCGGCTCTTGGTCTATCCGGAGCCCTACTTCGATGAGCTGGCGGACCGCCTCAACGCGCTGCCAAGCCTCAAGCCCACGACCGAAGCCTTGCAGCGGACGCTGCTGGGATACGCCAGCCACTCGAAGCTGGATGCCCAGGGGCGGGTACTGCTGACACCGGCGCAACGGGCGCTGGGAAAGCTGGAAAAGGATGCGGTGCTGATCGGTGTCGGCAATCGCTACCAGCTATGGCGGAAGGATCTCTGGGAAGAGCAGATGGAGCGGGACCGTCAGCTCGCTACGGCGGCGCTGGCAAGGGAACCGGAGCTCGCCGACTTCCGACTGTAGCCAACAAATACAAAGACAACGCATGGACACGCGAGAACACATACCGGTCCTGTTGGGGGAAAGCATGCAGGCCTTGGGGGTTAAAGCGGATGGCGTCTACGTCGACGCCACGTTCGGTCGCGGTGGCCACACGCGCGCAATCCTTGCGCGCTTGGGCCCCGCCGGCCGTCTATTGGCGCTGGATCGCGATCCGGACGCCGTGGCCGCAGGTATGGAGCTCGCCGCCGGCGACCGGCGCTTCTCCATCGAGCGCGCACGCTTCGGCGAGGCGCTGGCCGTCGTCGAGCGTGCCGGCCTGCGCGGCCGCGTGGACGGCCTGTTGGCCGACCTCGGCGTGTCCTCTCCGCAACTGGACAACGCGAGGCGCGGCTTCAGCTTCGGCGCCGAGGGTCCACTCGACATGCGCATGGACCCCGACACCGGCCCCAGCGCCGCCGACTGGCTGGCGACGGCCCAAGAGCGCGACATCGCGCGGGTGTTGAAAGACTACGGCGAGGAGCGCTTCGCCAAGCGCGTCGCCCGCGCCATCTGCGAGACCCGGCGCGAGCGGCCCATCACCACCACCCGTCAACTCGCCGCGCTGTGCGAGCGCGCCGTGCCCACGCGCGAGCCTGGCAAGCACCCGGCCACGCGCACCTTTCAGGCGCTGCGCATCCAGGTGAACGCGGAGCTCGACGAGTTGGGCACCCTGCTCGCCGGTGTTTGCGATCTGCTCGCCAGCGGCGGCCGGTTGGTGGTGATCAGCTTCCACTCGCTGGAGGATCGCATCGTCAAGCGCTTCATCCGTGACGAGTCCCGCGGCGCCGCGCTGCCCAAGGGTGTGCCCGTCACCGACGACCAGGTGCCGCGGCGGCTCAGACCCGTCGGCGGGGCCGTTCGCCCCAGCGACGACGAAATCCGCGCCAACCCGAGGGCGCGCAGTGCCGTGCTGCGGGCGGCGGAGCGGCTGGCATGAGATCGCAGCAGCACCAAGCCAGCGCCGACCGCGCCGCGCTCGTGGTGGCCTGCGCACTGGCCGCCGCCGTGGTCGCGTCCGGCGTGGCCGTGATCTATGTCAAGTACCTCACCCGCGAGGAATTCGGCACCCTCCAACAGGTGCGCGCCGAGCGCGATGCGCTCGACGTGGAATGGGGCCGACTGCAGATCGAGGAGGCGGCGCTGACGTCGCACACCCGCATCGAGGACAGTGCCCGCACCGAGCTGAACATGATCATGCCGGCCGGCGGCGAAGTGCGCGTCGTAGAAGTGCCGGCGATCGAAGGGGGAGACGATGCGCTTTGAGCTGCGCTTTGAGCAACGCAAGAGCCGCGAGCGCATGAAGGCGCGCCTGCGCCGCGCCGAGCTGGCGCAGCGCAAGCCGCCGAACTTCATTGCCCGCCGCGCCGCACTTGGGCTCATGCTCACCGCGGCCTGCCTGTCGGTGGTCGCTGCCGCCTTCCACCGCCAGGTGCTGGAGAACGAGTTCCTGCGTGACGAGGGCGAGAAGCGCTTCCTGCGCGAGCGCGAGATCGCCGCCCGCCGCGGTATGGTCACCGACCGCAACGGCGAGCCGCTGGCCATCAGCACCTCCATGTCCACCATTTGGGCCGACCCGCAAGTGCTCGCCGCGCACGGCGAAGCGCTGCCGGCGCTGGCCACGGCACTGGAGGTGCCGGCAAGCGACCTGATCGCGCGGCTGAACGACTATGTCAAGCACGGCCGCCGCTTCATCTACCTGCGCCGCCGCGTGGAGCCCCAGTGCGCCGACGCGGTGCAGGCGGTCATCGACCACTACCGCCTCACCGGCGTGGGCATGGACAACGAATACCGACGCTTCTACCCGGGCGGCGAGATGTTCGGCCAAGTGGTGGGCTTCACCAACGTGGACGACGTCGGCCAGGAGGGCATCGAGCTCACTTTCGAGAACCGGCTGCGCGCCGAGCCCGGCAAGCGCCGCGTGATTCAGGACGGCCGCGGCCGCGTGGTCGAAGAGGTCGAGCAGATCAAGCCGCCGAGCCACGGCAAGGATGTGGCACTGAGCCTGGACCGGCGCCTGCAATTCCTCGCCTACCGCGAGCTCAAGCGCGCCGTTGCCGAGCACCGGGCCAAGTCCGGCACCGCCGTGCTGCTGGATGTGACCAGCGGTGAGGTGCTGGCGATGGTCAATCAGCCGGCCTTCAACCCCAACGCCGCGCGCAGTGAGCCGGCGGAGAATCGTCGCAATCGGGCGCTCACCGACGTGTTCGAGCCAGGCTCGACGATGAAGCCGCTGGTGGTGGCGACGGCGCTGGAGGCGGGCATCATCAACCCGAACACGCCAGTGAACACCTCGCCCGGCGTGCTCCAGGTGGGCCATAACCGAGTCAAGGACATCCACAACTACGGCCTGCTCACCGCCACCGGTGTCATCACCAAGTCCAGTAACGTCGGCGTGGTCAAGATCGCCCAGCGGATGGACCGGGCGATGCTCTGGCAGACCTATCACCGGCTCGGCTTCGGTAAGGTCACCGGGGTCGAGTTCCCGGGCGAGCGCGCCGGCTTCCTGCCCTACTACGACGGCTGGTCGCGCTTCGAGCATGCCACCCTGGCCTTCGGGTACGGCCTCAACATGACCTCCCTGCAGCTCGCGCAGGCGTATGCCACGATCGCCAACGGCGGCGTGCACCTGCCGGTGTCGCTGCAGCGCCGCGACAGCGTGCCCGAGGGCGAGCGGATATTCTCCGCGGCGACGGCACGTGCCGTGCGCGCCATGATGGAGACGGTCGTCTCCGACCAGGGCACGGCGCGCCGCGCCAAGATCCCGGGCTACCGCGTCGGCGGGAAGACCGGCACGGCCAAGAAGGCCACCGGCCACGGTTATGCCCCGGGCAAGTACCAGGCCGTGTTCGCCGGCATGGCACCCATCTCCAAGCCGCGCTTCGTGATGGTAGTCATGATCGACGAGCCGCAGGGCAAGTACTACTACGGCGGTATCGTCGCGGCGCCCACCTTCGCCAAGGTCATGCAGGCGGCGCTGCGGCTCTACAACGTGGCTCCCGACGATCCACAGGCAGAGCTGCTGCTGGCGGGCCTCAAGCGCGAGGCCAGCCGATGAGCCCGCTTGACGCTGTGCCGAGCACAAGCCCGGTGGCACCCAACTGGTCGCTGGCCGAGCTGCTGGCGGGCTTTGCCGTGCTGCCCTTCGACTCCGGGCCGCGCGTGATCGGGCTCACGCTCGATAGCCGCCGGGTGACGCCCGGCAGCCTGTTCCTCGCCTGCCGGGGGCACGGCAGCCACGGGCTGCGACACGCCGAACAAGCGGCCGAGCGCGGCTGCGTGGCCGTCGCCGCGGAGCCCGATACCGACTGGGGGGAAGCCGAATTGGCGCGCTTGGCCGGGGATCTGGCCCTCCCGGTGATCCCGGTGGCCAACCTCGGAAAGCGCGCCGCAGAGATTGCGGCGCGTTTCTTTGGGCACCCAAGCAAGGCATTGGAGGTTTTCGGCGTCACCGGCACCGCCGGCAAGACCTGCGTGACCCACTACCTGGCGCAAGCGCTCGCCACGGATCATCTGCGGTCCGGCCTCGCCTGTGCCGTGATGGGCTCCGCCGGGACGGGCTTCGCCGACGAGACGGCCGCCGCCAGCGGCGCCGCCGCCCTCAGCACACCCGATGCCGTCGAGGTGCACCGCGAGCTGGCCGCACTGCGCAGCCGCGGCGCCCGCGCGGTGGCGCTGGAGGTGTCCTCCCACGCGCTCGATCAGCGCCGCGTCGCGGCTGTGCGCTTCACCCACGCGATATTCACCAACCTAAGCCGCGATCACCTGGACTACCACGGCGACATGGCCGCCTACACCGCCGCCAAGCGCCGGCTGTTCCGCGCACCGTGGCTGCGCTGGGCGGTGCTCAACGCAGACGATCCGGCAAGCGCCGACATGGCCGCCGCCGTGCCGGCAGAGGTGCGCATCGCCCGCTTCGGCCAGGGCGCGGCGCCGCCCGCCGACGGCGCCGACCTCTGGGTCTGGGCGCGCGAGGTGCACCGCAGCAACAACGGATTGACCGTGACGGTCGAGAGCTCCGTCGGCGACGGGTCGTTCCACACCGGCCTGATCGGCCGCTTTCAGGTCAACAACCTGCTGGCGGTGCTGTCGGTGCTGCTGAGCCGGGACGAGCCGCTGCGCGCCGCCCTGGCGCGGCTCGGCGGGGTCAGGAGTCTGCCCGGACGCATGGAGCGCTTCGGCGGCGGCGACCGGCCCTTGGTGGTGGTGGACGACGCCCATGCACCGGCCGCGCTGGAGCAAACCCTCACCGAGCTGCGCACCCACTGCGCCGGCCGCGTGACCGTGGTGTTCGGTTGCGGCGGCGGGCGCGACCCAGGCAAACGGCCAGCCATGGGCGCGGTGGCCGAACGCCTTGCGGATAGCCTCATCGTCACGGACGACAACCCGCGCTTCGAAGACGGCGAGCGCATCGTCGCGCAAATCCTCGCCGGCATGGCGCACCCGCAGCGCGCCATGGTCGAGCGCCAGCGGGCGCTGGCCATCCGCGCCGCGCTTGCCTGCGCCGGCCGTCAGGACGCCGTGCTGGTGGCCGGCAAGGGCAGCGAGACCGTCCAGGACATGGGCAAGCTCAAGGTGCAGTTCAGTGACCGCGCCCAAGTGGTGCAGGCGCTCAACGAATGGGAGGGACGGCTGTGAAGAGCAGGGCCGACCGCCAAGCGCCGAGCGCCTTGCAGCGTGCGCCCGTGGGAGCGGCGTCACCGCCGCGATGGCCCGCGCATCCCCTGCCGGCAGCCCTCGGCCCTCGGCCCTCGCCCCTGCCTCCAAGGAGATCCCGCTGATGCTGCTCTGGCTCACCGACTGGCTCGGCCAGTACGACAGCGGCTTCTATGTGTTCCGCTACCTGACGCTGCGCACCATCCTCGGCGTGCTGACGGCGCTCGGGATCTCACTCGTCGTCGGCCGACCGATGATCCGCTGGCTCAGCAGCTACAAGGTGGGCCAGGTGGTGCGCACCGACGGGCCGGAAAGTCACTTCTCCAAGGCCGGCACGCCCACCATGGGCGGGACCCTGATGCTGGTGGCCATCGGCGTCAGCACCCTGCTCTGGGCGGATCTGCACAACCGCTTCGTCTGGGTGGTGCTGGTCACCACCATGGGCTTCGGCGCCATCGGTTTCGTGGACGACTACCGCAAGCTGGTGCTGCGCGACCCTAAGGGCCTGCCCGGGCGCTGGAAATACTTCTGGCAGACCGTGGTCGGCCTGTCCGCGGCGCTGTACCTCTACTTCAGCGCGACGACGCCGGGCGAGACGGCGCTGCTGGTGCCCTATCTGAAAGAAGTGAGCATCCAGCTCGGGCCGCTGTTCATCCTGTTCGCCTACTTCGTCATCGTCGGCAGCAGCAACGCCGTGAACCTCACCGATGGGCTGGACGGCCTCGCCGTGGTGCCGACGGCCATGGTCGCCGGCGGCCTCGGCATCATGGTCTACGCGGCAGGCAACATCGAGATCGCCCAATACCTGCGCATCCCCTACGTGGCCAACGTGGGCGAGGTCGTCGTGTTCTGCGGCGCCATCGCCGGCGCGGGCCTCGGCTTCCTGTGGTTCAACACCTACCCGGCTCAGGTGTTCATGGGCGACGTCGGCGCGCTGGCGCTGGGTGCGGCGCTCGGCGCCGTCGCCGTGGTCGCCAAGCAGGAGCTGGTGCTCTTCATCATGGGCGGGATCTTCGTGCTGGAGACCGTGTCCGTCATGCTTCAGGTGGCCTCGTTCAAGCTCACCGGCAAGCGCATCTTCCGTATGGCACCGCTGCACCACCACTACGAGCTCAAGGGCTGGCCGGAACCGCGCGTCATCGTGCGCTTCTGGATCGTCACCGTGGTGCTGGTGCTGATCGGGCTGGCGAGCCTCAAGATCCGATGAATCTGCCAAATCCGACATTCCCGGACCTCACACCCCAGGCACTGGCCGGTGCCAAGGCGCTGGTGGTGGGCCTCGGCCCCACTGGGCTCTCCTGCGCCCGCTACCTGCATGCGCGGGGCGCCATTGTGGCGGTCACCGACAGCCGCGACGCGCCGCCGGCGCTGGACACGCTGCGTACCGAGCTGCCGGACGTGGCCGTGATGCTCGGCGGCTTCGACGAAGACGCCTTCGCCAATGCCGACGTCGTCATCGTCGGCCCCGGCCTGCCGCTTACGACGCCAGCGGTTGCCCGCGCCATGGCGGCGGGCACACCCGTGGTCGGCGACGTGGAGCTGTTCGCCCAAGCCGTGCAGGCGCCGGTAGCCGGCATCACCGGCACCAACGGCAAGAGCACGGTGACAACCCTGCTGGGGCAGATGGCGCTGGCCGCCGGCAAGCGCACCGGCATCGGCGGCAACCTCGGCGAGCCGGTGCTGAATCTGCTGGCGGACGACATCGAGCTGTATGTCATCGAGCTGTCCAGCTTCCAGTTGGAGACCACCCACTCCCTGCCGCTGACAACCGCCACCGTGCTCAACCTGTCGCCGGACCACATGGACCGCCACGGGAACATGAGCGCCTATGGCGCCGCCAAGCAGCGCATCTTCGCGCACGCCGCCAGCGCGGTCGTGAACCGCGACGACGCGCCGGCCATGCGCCTCGCCGCGGGCGTAGCCGAGCAGACCGGCTTCACGCTGGGCGCGCCGGCCTACGCCGACGACTGGGGGGTCTGCGCCCATCGCGGCGCCCGCTGGATCTGCCGCGGTGACGAGCCGGTGCTGCCGGTGGACGAGCTGGTGCTGCCCGGTACCCACAACCTCGCCAACGCGCTGGCGGCGCTGGCACTCGGCGAGCGCTGTGGCCTCGCGCGCGAGCCCATGCTGCACGTGCTCAGGCGCTTCCGCGGGCTGTCGCACCGGAGCCAACTGGTCGCCGACCACAACGACATTCGCTGGATCAACGATTCCAAGGGCACCAACCCCGGCGCCACCGTGGCGGCGCTGGCCGGTCTCGTGCCGGACCCGACCCGCGGCAAGGCGGTGCTGATCGCCGGCGGCGACTGCAAGGATGCCGACTTCTCGCCACTGCCGGACGCCATCCGGCGCGCCGCCCGCGCGGTGGTGCTCATCGGCCGCGATGCAGACGATCTGGCCGCCGTGCTGGCGGACACGGTGCCCCTGCACCGCGCCGCTGACATGGACGAGGCGGTGCGCCAAGCGGCCGCGCTCGCCGAGCCGGGCGACTGCGTGCTGCTGTCGCCGGCCTGCGCGAGCTTCGACATGTTCGATGACTACCGCCACCGCGGATGCGTCTTTGCAGAGGCGGTTGCGAGGTGGGTGCCATGACGCACGCGATGTCGGCCGAAGCAAGCGTCGGTACACGCCGCCGCCGGCGCCTGGAGAAGCGGGAGCCCGTGATCGACGGCGCCCTGATGTTGGCGGTGCTTTTTCTGCTGGGCCTCGGGTTCATCATGGTCGCCTCGGCGTCCATGCCCATGGCTGACCGCACCTATCACGATCCGTTCTTCTTCGTCATCCGCCATGGCGTGGCCCTGGGACTTGCGCTCACCTGCGGCGCGATCTGCTTTGCCGTACCCCTCAGGGTGTGGGAAAAGGCAGGGCCGCTGCTGATGCTGATCGGCATCGCCCTGCTGGTGGTGCTGCTGGTCCCCGGCATTGGACGCACCGCCAACGGCGCCACGCGCTGGATTCCGCTCGGTGTGATGAACCTGCAACCCTCGGAGTTCATCAAGTTCACCGCGGTGCTTTACCTCAGCGGCTACCTGGTGCGCGAGCAACTGGAGGTGCAGATGAGCCTGATCGGCTTCCTGCGCCCGATGATCCTCGTCGGCATTGCCTGTGCGCTGATCATGGCGCAGCCGGACTTCGGCACCACGGCGGTCATCCTGGCCGCCAGCATGGGCCTGCTGTTCCTCGGCGGCGTCAGCGTGCTGAGCTTCGTCATGCTCGGGGTGCTCATGCTCGCCGGGCTGGCGGCGCTGATCATCACCGAGCCCTATCGGCTGACACGCGTCACCTCCTTCATGAACGCCTTCGACGACCCCTACAACACCGACTACCAGCTGAGCCAGGCGCTGATCGCCTTCGGCCGCGGCGAATGGCTCGGCGTGGGCCTCGGCCACGGCATCCAGAAGCAGTTCTACCTGCCGGAGGCGCACACGGACTTCCTGCTCGCCGTGATCGGCGAGGAGTTCGGCCTGCTGGGCGTGCTGGTGGTGGTTGCGGTGTTCGCGTTCATCACCTGGCGGGCGTTCGAGATCGGCGCCCGTGCGCGCCGCCAAGGGGACATGTTCGCCTGCTACGCCGCGCACGGCTTCGGACTGCTGCTGGGCTTGCAGGCATTCATCAATGTCGGCGTCAACACCGGGCTCCTGCCCACCAAGGGGCTGCCGCTGCCCTTCATGAGCTACGGCAGCAACGCGCTCATCGTCGCGGTGATGGCCGCGGCCGTGCTGCTGCGCATCGACTTCGAGCTGCGCCGCAAGGCGGTGGAGCCGATCCCCGAGGGCGGCCTGCACCGCGAGCGCGCGGTGCGGCCGGCGCGCCCGCCACGCGAGCGCACACGACGCGAACGGGGGGCCACATGGCGGCGGGCATGAACAAGCGCCAAGGGCCAAGCGCCGCGCGCCGCGCACCACTGGGAGCGCCGGCATCGCGCCGGCAGCTGGGAGCAAGCGCGTCCGGCCCGCGTCACGGCATGCCGCGCCAGGCGCCCCTCTCCGGCACCACCCGGCCGCCCACCGCGGGCGGCTGGAAGCCGTTCATCCCAGTGGCCGGTAAGATGCAGGCGCTCCCGTACGGCCTCGCGCTCGAGACACCCCAGAGCGGTGCCAAAAGCGTAAAGAAGGCCCAAGGGGCCAACGCGCCGACGGCAGCGCCGCAGCGGCGCGCGGCGCCTGGCGCTCGGCCCCTCTGCGTCGCAGTCATGGCCGGTGGCACCGGCGGTCACGTGTTCCCGGCACTCGCGGTAGCCGAGGTGCTGCGCGGGCGCGGTGTGCACGTGTTCTGGATCGGCACCCGCGCCGGCATGGAGGCGCGGCTGGTGCCCGAGCACGGCTTCGAGATGGAATGGGTGGCAATTCAGGGCGTGCGCGGTAAGGGCCTGAAGGCGCTGCTCACAGCGCCCTGGAAGCTCGCCGCCGCGGTGCGCGAGGCAGCGGCCATCTTGAAGCGCCGCGCGCCGCAGACGGTGCTCGGCATGGGCGGTTTCGTCGCCGGTCCCGGCGGGCTTGCGGCCAAGCTCCAGGGCCGTGCCCTGGTGATCCAGGAGCAGAACAGCGTGCCGGGTCTCACCAACCAGTGGCTCGCGCGCATCGCCGACCGGGCGTTCGAGGCCTTCCCCGGCAGCTTCCCGGCACGCCGCCATGCCATCGCGAGCGGCAATCCGGTGCGCGCGGCCATCGCCGCGTTGCCGGCGCCCGCCGTGCGGCTGCGGGGCCGCACCGGCCAAGCTCGGCTGTTGGTGGTGGGCGGTTCGCTCGGCGCCAAGGCGCTGAACGAGACGGTGCCGGCGGCGCTGGCGCTGCTCGCCGAGAACGAGCGCCCCCGGGTGCGCCACCAGGCGGGCGAGAAGACCCTGGCGGTCGCGGAGACAGCCTATGTCGAGGCCGGCATCGAGGCAGAGGTCACGCCCTTCATCGCCGACATGGCGGACGCCTACGCCTGGGCGGACCTGGTGGTCTGCCGTGCCGGTGCGCTGACGGTATCCGAGATCGCCGCCGTCGGTCTGGCGGCCATCTTCGTGCCATTCCCCTTCGCCGTGGACGACCACCAGGTGGGCAACGCCCGCTGGCTCAGCGACGCCGGCGCCGCGCGGCTCATCATCCAGAAGGGCCTGACCCCGGCAATGCTCGCCGCGCAGCTCCGCGAGCTGCTGGCCGATCCCGACAAGCGCCTGGCCATGGCCGAGGCTGGCCGCGCCCGGGCACGGACGGATGCCGCAGAGCGCATTGCGGATGCCTGTCTGGAGTTGGCCGCACGCTCGGAGCAGCAGACATGACCAGTCATCGGCTTGGAGTTTCACCGCGCTCGACGCCCGGGGCCCACGGCCTGGGGCCAAGCACCGGCGCACTCGCTTGGTCGCGCGCGCGATTCCCTCGTCGGAGCAGTACGCGATGAACGCCCACCGCATCCACAGCGCGAGTTACATGGGCCGCATGCGCCGGCTGCACTTCATCGGTGTCGGCGGCGCGGGCATGAGCGGCATCGCGGAGCTGATGGCGAACCTCGGCTACGAGGTGCAGGGCTCCGACCGCCGCGAGAGTGCCGTCACCGACCGGCTGCGCGAGCTCGGCGTCACGGTCTTCATCGGCCACGACGCCGCCCACGTGGCGGACGTCGACGCCGTCGTCGTCTCCACCGCCATCGACCCGGCCAACCCGGAAATCGTCGCCGCCAGAGACGCGCGCATCCCGGTGGTGCGCCGCGCCGAGATGCTGGCCGAGCTGATGCGCTTCCACTACGGCGTCGCGGTGGCAGGCACGCACGGCAAGACCACCACCACCAGCCTCATCGCCAGCGTGCTGGCCGAGGGCGGCCTGGACCCGACCTTCGTCATCGGCGGGCTGCTCAACAGCGCCGGTGCCAACGCCCGGCTCGGCACCAGCAAGTACCTGGTGGCGGAGGCCGACGAGAGCGACGCGTCCTTCCTGTTCCTGCAGCCGATGCTGGCGGTGGTGACCAACATCGACGCCGACCACATGCACACCTACGGCGGCGACTTCAATCGGCTGCGCAACACCTTCGTTGAGTTCCTCCACCACCTGCCCTTCTACGGCCTCGCGGTGCTGTGCGTGGACGACGACGAGATCGCATCGCTAGTGCCGATGGTCTCGCGGCCGGTGACGACCTACGGCACCCGCGCCGGCGCCGACATCCGCGCCGACAACGTGCGCCAGCAGGGCACGCGGATGCACTTCGACGCCCACCTGCCAGGCGGGGCCGTGCTGCCCATCGAGCTGAACCTGGCCGGCCGGCACAACATGCTCAACGCGCTGGCCGCCATCGCCGTCGGTCTGGAGCTGGGCGTGGATGAGGAGGCGATCCGGCGCGCACTGGCCGGGTTCCAGGGCGTCGGCCGGCGCTTCGTGGTGAGCCACTGCCACATCGGCGGTCAGCGCGACGTCACCCTGATCGACGACTACGGTCATCACCCCACCGAGGTCGCCGCCACCATGGCCGCCGTCCGTGGCAGCTGGCCCCGGCGCCGGCTGGTACTGGTGTTCCAGCCGCACCGCTACACCCGCACCCAGGAACAGTTCGACGATTTCGTGCAGGTGCTCTCGGAACCGGACGCGCTCGTGCTGTGCGAGGTCTACCCCGCCGGCGAGCCGCCTATCCCGGGCGCCGACGGGCGCAGCCTGGCCCGCGCGATCCGCGCTCGCGGCCGGCTGGACCCACTGTTCGTGCAGGATTTGAACGAGGTGGTCGAGGTGCTGGACGCGACCCTGGCCGATGGCGACGTCGTGCTCATGTCCGGTGCCGGCGACATCGGCGGCCTGGCCTCACGCCTGCCGCACCTGCTGGAAGACAGAGGTGACGACGATGCGCTTTGAAGAAGGGCCAAGAGCCGACAGCCAAGGGCCGAGTGCCGAGGGCCAAGGGGCGAGCCCCCAGCTCTGCTCCCTGCACCTGCACCTGCATCTGCACCTGCGCCTCGGTTGTGGCGAACCGCTGCGTGCGCGCCTGTCCAGCCGCGCGCCCGCATCGCCGCGCGCAGCCGGCGCCAGCGGCGCCGTCGGCCCCGCCCGCCGGCTGAGCGCCCCCTGGCGCCCGCGACCGGAGTGGCGTCGATGATCGACCAGACCACCCACCAGGCCGAAGGGCGCATCGGTGCAGCGCATCCGCCGACTGCACTGCGCGGCGAGCTGCGCCGCGACGAGCCGCTCGCCCGGCACACCACCTGGCGCGTCGGCGGACCGGCGGCGCGCCTGTACCGGCCGGCGGACCGGGCGGACCTGCTCGCCTTTTTGGGCAGCCTGCCCGCCGACGAGCCGCTGCTCTGGCTCGGCCTCGGCAGCAACCTGCTCATCGCCGACACCGGCTGGCCCGGCACCGTCATCGAGACCCAGGGCTGCCTCACCGACATGGCAGTCGTTGCGCCGGGCCGGCTGCGCTTCGAGGCCGGCGTGTCCTGCGCCAAGGCAGCGCGCTTTGCCACCCGGCAGGGGCTGGTGGGCATCGAGTTCCTGGCCGGCATCCCCGGCACCATGGGCGGCGCGCTGGCCATGAACGCAGGTGCCTGGGGCGGCGAGACCTGGCCGCACGTGGCCCTGGTGCGCACGGTGGATCGGGCAGGCAGCGTCCGCGAACGCGGGCCGCAAGACTTCGAGGTGGGCTACCGGCACGTCGTCATCCCGCCCGGCGAGTGGTTCCTGGAGGCGGAGATGACGCTCGAGAGCGGCGACACTGAGGCCGCCCAGGCGCGCATCAAGGCGCTGCTGGAGCGCCGCGCCGCCACCCAGCCGACGGGCCTGCCGAGCTGCGGCTCGGTGTTCCGCAACCCGCCGGACGGCCACGCGGCACGGCTCATCGAGGCCTGTGGACTCAAGGGGCTGCGCTTCGGCGGCGCCGAGGTCTCGCCCAAGCACGCAAACTTCATCATCAACACCGGCAACGCCAGCGCACGCGACATCGCGCGGCTCATCGACCACGTGCAGGCGGAGGTGGAGCGCCGCCACGGCGTCCGGCTGATACCCGAGGTACGTCGGGTGGGGGACTTCCAATTATGACTCTCGATCCGGGCAGGTTCGGCAAGGTGGCCCTATTGCTGGGCGGCGATGCCGCCGAGCGCGAGATCTCGCTGAAGAGCGGCGCCGCGGTGGCGGCGGCACTCAGGCGTTCGGGTGTCGATGTGCACGAGATCGATCCGGGCCCCGACGTGCTGGAGGTGCTGCGCGGCGGCGGCTTCGACCGGGCCTTCATCATCCTGCACGGCCGCGGCGGCGAGGACGGACAGATCCAGGGCGCGCTCGCGCGCATCGGCCTGCCCTACACCGGTTCCGGCGTGCTCGGCTCTGCCATCGGCATGGACAAGTACCGCACCAAGCTGCTGTGGGCCGGCGCCGGCATCCCGACGGCGCAGTTCGTGCTACTGCACCGCGAGGCCGACCTGCCGGCGGCGCGGCGCCTCGGCTTCCCGCTGATGATCAAGCCCTCGCAGGAGGGCTCCAGCATCGGCATGGCCAAGGTGGACGACGCGGCCTCGCTGGCCGACGCCTGGCGCGCCGCGGCGCGCTACGACGACACCGTGCTCGCCGAGTGCTGGCTGCCCGGCGACGAGTTCACCTGCGCCATCCTCCAGGGCGAGGCGCTGCCGCTGATTCGCCTGGAGACACCCAACAGCTTCTACGACTACGAGGCCAAGTACTTCGCCAACACCACCCGCTACCACTGCCCCTGCGGCCTGCCGGCAGAACGCGAAGCGGAGCTCCAGCAGCTCTGCGTGCGCGCCTTCGACGCGGTCGGCGCCTCCGGCTGGGGCCGGGTGGACTTCATGTTGGACGGCGACGGCGCGCCCAAGCTGCTGGAGGTCAACACGGTACCGGGCATGACCGACCACAGCCTGGTGCCCATGGCCGCCAAGGCCGCCGGCATCGACTTCGACACGCTGTGCCTGCGTATCCTCGCCACCAGCCTGGCGCCGGATGAGGAGATAGACGCGTGAGCTACGCGCCGATGCCCACGGAGACGCAGGCGCCCGTCGAGCCGCACGCCGTGGCCGTGCCGCCGCGGCCGAGCAGCTTTGCGCTCATCGCGCGGCTGCTCACCGCCGTGGCCATCATCGGCGCACTGATCGGCGCCGGCTTCGTGGCGCTCGACTGGGAACCGCGGCTGCTGCCCATCCGGGTGGTCACCGTGGACGGCGAGATGCACGGGCTCTCCCGCGCGTCGCTGGAGCAGACCATCGCCGGGCACATCGACGGTGGCATCCTGACCCAGGACGTGGCGGCGCTGCGGCAACAGGTGGAGGACCTGCCCTGGATCCGCCGCGCCAGCGTGCGGCGGGTCTGGCCGGATCGGCTGGTGTTCACCGTCACCGAGCATGAGGCCATTGCCCGCTGGGGCGACAACGGCCTGGTCACCGCCGACGGCATCGTCTTCCGCCCGCGTGACGGCCGCCTGCCGGCCGGGCTGGTACGCCTCGACGGTGCCGACAACATGGCGCCCGAGGTCGTGGAGCGCTACCTGCGCTGGCATCCGCAGCTCGCCGAGCTCGGACTCATCATCGACTCGGTGGTGCGCAACGCCCGCGGCGACTGGACCCTCACCCTGCTCGGCGGCACCGAGCTCTATCTGGGCACCGAGGACATCGAACAGCGCTTCAAGCGCCTCCTGGCCGCCTACCCGCAGGTGGAGGCCATCGGCATCCCCACCCGCATCGACCTGCGTTACAGCAACGGCTTCGCGGTGCGCTGGGTGCCGCGAACCGATGCACGGCCCGACCGCGTGGCCGCCATCCAATCACGGCAACGGAGCTGAAACTGGCATGTCCAGACGTAGTGAAAAGAATCTCCTGGTGGGCCTCGACATCGGCACCTCGAAGGTGGCCGCGCTGGTGGGCGAGCTGAAGGCCGACGACACCATCGAGATCATCGGCATCGGCACGCATCCATCGCACGGCCTGAAGAAGGGCGTGGTGGTGGACATCGAGTCCACGGTGCAGTCCATCCAGCGTGCCGTCGAGGAGGCGGAGCTGATGGCCGGCTGCGAGATCCACTCGGTGCACGCCTGCATCGCCGGCAGCCATGTGCGCAGCCTGAACTCCCACGGCATCACCGCCATCAAGGACCACGAGGTAGTGCAGGCGGACGTGGACCGCGTCATCGACGCCGCCCGCGCGGTCGCCATCCCGGCGGACCAGAAGATCCTGCACATCCTGCCGCAGGAATTCATCATCGACGACCAGGAGGGCATCCGCGAGCCCATCGGCATGTCCGGCGTGCGCCTGGAGGCCCGGGTGCATATGGTCACCGGCGCCGTCAGCGCGGCGCAGAACATCGTCAAGTGCATCCGCCGCTGCGGCCTGGAGGTGGACGACCTGGTGCTGAGCCAGCTCAGCTCCAGCTACGCCGTGCTCGGCGAGGACGAGAAGGAGCTCGGCGTGTGCCTGGTGGACATCGGCGGCGGCACCACGGATCTCGCGGTGTTCACCGACGGCGCGATCCGCCACACCGCCTGCATTCCCATCGCCGGCGATCAGGTCACCAACGACATCGCCGTGGCCCTGCGCACGCCCACCCAGCACGCCGAGCAGATCAAGATCCGCCACGCCTGTGCGCTCTCCTCCAAGGGCGTCAACGAGGACATCGAGGTGCCCAGCATCGGCGAGCGCCCGGCGCGCCAGCTCTCGCGCCAGACCCTGGCAGAGGTCGTCGAGCCGCGTTACGAGGAGCTCCTGAACTTGCTTCAGGGCGAGCTTAGGCGCAGCGGCTTCGAGGATCTCATCGCCGGCGGCGTCGTGCTCACCGGCGGCAGCACCAAGATGGACGGCCTCGTCGAGCTGGCGGAAGAGGTCTTTCACATGCCCGTGCGCATCGGCGTTCCGCAGTACGTCACGGGCCTCGAGGACACCATTGCCGACCCGGTCTATTCCACCGGCGTCGGCCTGCTCATCTATGCGCAGCAGCACCGCTTCGCCGCCGGCTCCGAGTACGCGGAGGCGGCCGGCTTCTGGGGACGGCTGCGCAGATTTTTCGGCGGTTGAAGTCGAGGCCGCCGGAGCGGCCCGATGCGCGGGCGATGGATGCCCCGCAACAAGAAACGCGCGGCACCAGGGCGCACAGCCGGCGGCCGCGGCTAGCAGGAGTCGGGCGTATCCACCCCGCGGCCCGAGGGGACGGCAGACCAGGCAGGCAACAGCAAGCGACACGAGAGGCAATACATATGTTCGAGCTCATGGATACCCAGACTCAGACCGCAGTCATCAAGGTCATCGGCGTCGGCGGCGGCGGCGGCAACGCGGTCAACCACATGGCCGCGGCCAACATCGAAGGCGTGGATTTCATTTGCTGCAACACCGACGCGCAGGCGCTGGAGAACGCCACTGTCAAGACCATCCTGCAGCTCGGCGCCGGCATCACCAAGGGGCTCGGCGCCGGTGCCGATCCGGACATCGGCCGCAAGGCCGCCGAGGAAGACCGCGATCGCATCAAGGACGCGCTCGAAGGCGCCGACATGGTCTTCATCACCGCCGGCATGGGTGGCGGCACGGGCACCGGCGCGGCGCCGGTGGTGGCCGAGGTAGCCCGCGAGCTGGGCATCCTCACTGTCGCCGTGGTCACCAAGCCGTTCCCGTTCGAGGGCGGCAGGCGCGGCAAGGTGGCCAGCTCCGGCATCGCCGAGCTGGCCAAGCACGTCGACTCGCTGATCACCATTCCCAATGAAAAGCTGTTGCAGGTGCTGGGCAAGGACATGACACTGTTGAGTGCCTTCAGCGCCGCCAACGACGTGCTGTTGAACGCGACCCAGGGCATCGCCGAGCTGATCACCCGCCCGGGCCTCATCAACGTGGACTTCGCGGACGTCAAGACGGTGATGTCCGAGATGGGCGTATCCATGATGGGCACGGGGGCGGCGAGCGGTGAGAACCGTGCCCGCGAGGCCGCCGAGGCCGCCATCAACAGTCCGCTGCTGGAGGACATCGACCTCGCCGGCGCGCGCGGCATCCTGGTGAACATCACCGCGGGCCTGAGCCTGTCCATCGGTGAGTTCGACGAGGTGGGCAACACCGTGCGCGACTTCGCCGACGACGAGGCCACCGTGGTCGTGGGCACCGTCATCGACCCGGAGTTGGAGGATGAGCTGCGCGTCACCGTGGTGGCCACGGGTCTCGGCTCCCGCGCCGCGAGCATGGCCAGGGACGAGCCGAAGATGCGCCTGGTCAGCGGCCACGACGGCGACGGCATGACGCCGGACTACCGGAATATGGACCAGCCTGCCTACCTCCGCAGTAAGCGCCTGGCGGCCGCCGGTGGCGGCGCGGAGGGAGGATCCGAGCTGGACTACCTGGACATTCCGGCGTTCCTGCGTCGGCAGGCCGATTGACGCGCCCCGAGGAATGCCCCGGGCCGGCCGCACTGCCCTGTGCTGCCGGCCGGTCCGGGGCTGATCAGCGGGCCGGCACCTGAGCAGCACCTGAGCGGCCGAGGCGACACGCCGCTCAGCCCCCGGCGAAAAACATCGTCAAATTAGGGGTTTCCCTTGATCTAGGACAATCCCTATCGCGAAAAGACGCGAAAAAACAGCCCCTTCCCTTGAATTTGAATTTGGTGCTTGATAATAATTCGGGAAAACCCTAACCTATGACGTAAGCAACAGGTTGGTATGCGTCGCTGTAACGCGGCGCCATTTTCCGACACCAGGGCACCACCGGTTCCATCCGGGCGCTCCACAACGGACCGCCCACACAAGGAAGCTGGAGCCAACCGGCAAGGGGGGAGCGACCGTGATCCGACAACGCACCTTGAAAAACGTCATCCGCGCCACCGGCGTTGGATTGCATACGGGCACCAAGGTGTTTCTCACCTTGCGTCCGGCAGCGCCCGATACGGGCATCGTATTCCGGCGGGTCGACCTCGACCCACCCGTTGACATCCCGGCCTGCCCCGCGCGGGTGGGCGACACGCGTCTGTCCACGACGCTCGAGGCGGGCGGCGCGCGGGTGTCCACCGTGGAGCACCTGCTTTCCGCCTTCGCCGGTCTCGGCATCGACAATGCCTACGTCGACGTTAGCGCCGGTGAAGTGCCCATCATGGACGGCAGCGCCGGTCCATTCGTCTTTCTGCTGCAATCCGCCGGCATCGAAGAGCAGAACCGCCCGAAGCGCTTCATCCGCATCAAGCGCACCGTGTCGGTCGAGGACGGGGACAAGTACGCACGCTTCGAGCCCTATAACGGCTTCCGCGTGGGCTTCTCCATCGACTTCGAGCACCCGGCATTCACGTCCCGCGCCCAGACCGCCGTGGTGGACTTCTCCAGCACCTCCTTCGTCAAGGAGGTGAGCCGCGCACGAACCTTCGGCTTCCTGCGCGACATCGAGGCGCTGCGGGCCCAGAACCTCGCCCTCGGCGGCAGCCTCGACAATGCCGTGGTGGTTGACGACTTCCGCGTGCTCAACGACGACGGCCTCCGCTACGAGGACGAATTCGTCAAGCACAAGATCCTGGACGCCATCGGCGACCTGTACCTGCTCGGCCACCCCCTCATCGGCGCCTTCGTCGGGTACAAGTCCGGCCACGCGCTGAACAACCGCCTCCTGCGCGACCTGCTCGCGCAAGAGGACGCCTGGGAAGAGGTCACGTTCGATGACCCCGCCCAGGTGCCGATCCGCTTCGGTCAACCCGCCCTGGCGGGCTAAGACCGGTCCGAGCGCCACCCGCGGCCACGACCGCTGCGCACCCTCCCTGGCGCACCCGCGACAGGCCGAGCCATGACTCAGCGCGAACATCGCAACGACCCCGCCAGCCGCCGCAGGCTGGCGGCAAGCGGCGTGTCGCCAAGCGCCGCGGCGGTCTGCTCCACTGCCTGCACGGCACTGCTGCCGGCGCCGGGCAGCGGGCATCGCTCTGCCATCTTCTGGGGCGCCGGCGCGCATGGCCGCGCACGCACCCGGCAAGTGTCCACCGCCTCGCCCTGCTCCGCGAGCAGTTCGGCGAGCGCGGGCAGGAACTGAGGCGAGAGAAACCTCAGTCGATCCACCCAAGCGGGGGAATCACAAATCAACGTCAGCCGGCCATCGTCGAGGGTGGCCTGAGTGCAGTGCCCGGCAACAGACGCCGGCAGCAGTGAGCGGATGCGCTCTAGCAGCGCCTCGCGCCGCTGAAGCTCCAGCAGCAACGCCGTGACCGCGTCGCTGCCCTGCAGGAATCCACGGATGTGACGGGCACTGGATTGCATGGATTGCTCCTGGATTGCTGGCCCGGCCGTGTCGTTCGGCAACAACCGACGCGGTCCGGCTGAAGAACTTGGGGGGCGAGACCGGCTCAACGCAAGGCCTCGCGGACACGAAACAAGCGAAGAGCGTAACAACAGATGACACATTCCACGACTTGCAGCCAGCGAGCTGAAGCCGGCCACGCGTCGGTCTTCTTGCTGGCCATCATGGCGACCGCGCTAGCCGCCGGCGGCGTCGGATTCTGGCTCGGAAAGTACCGCCTTGCCGATGAGGACATGGCGGCGCTCGAGCGCACCACGCCTGCCGCCGCCAGCATCTCCGCCGCAGACCGCACCTCCGCGGACATCGACGCGGTCGCCGCGCGCGTCGGGGCGCTGCAGGCGGAAATCATGCGTATCAACGCCCTTGGCCAGCGACTGGTGGAGATGGCAGGACTCGACGAGGACGAGTTCGACTTCTCCCACCCGGCGCCCGCCGGCGGTCCGGAGGAGGCCGTTTTGCGCGCCAACAATGTCGACGACGTCGCCCAGGACCTGGCAAAGGTGCTCTCCGAACTCGACGACCGCAAGCGCAAGCTGGGGCTGCTGGAGACGCTCATCATGGAGCGCGACCTCAAGCGCCAGAGCACGCCCGAGGGCTGGCCGCTGCGCGAGGGGGGCGTCGTAACCTCCGGCTTCGGCTACCGGCGTCACCCCATCACCGGTCGTCGCAGTATGCATCTCGGCATCGATATCGCCGCCAAGTACGGTACCGACATCGTCGCCATGGCCGACGGCGTCGTGATCTTTTCCGGACGCAAGGGCGGCTACGGCAACCTCGTGGAGCTTCGCCATCCCAACGGGCTCGAGACCCGCTACGGCCACTGCAGCAAGCTCCTGGTCAAGGAAGGCGACATGATCCGCAAGGGGCAGGTGATCGCTAAGCTGGGCTCCACCGGCCGCTCCACCGGGCCGCACGTGCACTTCGAGGTGCGCCGCGAAGGCGAGGCGGTGAACCCGATGCAATACCTCGACCTGAGCCAGAAATCCCGCGTCGCCCGGCTGTAACACGCGGCTGCCGTAAGAACGCCGCGCCCGCCTGGAGAACAGGCGGGCGCGGCGTTCTTGCGTTTCCGTAACCTTTAATTTCCTGTTCCCGGCAGCGCGCGCCACCACCTTCCGGTATCCTGTACAGATTTATTCCGCCGCTGAGGTCCCCCTGCGGGCAAGTCATGGGCATCAACGTTTTCAAGAAGATATTCGGCAGCCGCAACGAGCGGCTGGTGAAACGGCTGCTGAAGACGGCCGAATCCATCAACGCGCTCGAAGGCGAAATTGCCGCACTGCCGGACGATGGCCTGCGCGCGCGCATGCGGCGCGCCGCCGAGCAGGCCAAGGCCGGTACCCCGCTGGAAGACCTCCTGCCCGAGGTTTTCGCGGTAGTCCGCGAAGGAGGCAAACGCGTGCTCGGCATGCGCCACTTCGACGTGCAGCTCGTCGGCGGCATGGTGCTGAACGACGGCAAGATCGCCGAGATGCGCACCGGTGAGGGCAAGACCTTGGTAGCGACGCTTGCCGCCTGCCTGAACGCGCTACCCGGCAAGGGCGTGCACGTGGTGACCGTCAACGACTACCTGGCGCGCCGCGACGCCGCCTGGATGGGCCAGATCTATCACTTCCTGGGCCTCAGCGTCGGCGTCATCAACAGTTCTGGTGGACTCGGCCCGGACACGGCGTCCTTCCTCTACGACCCCGCCTTCGACCCCGCCGAGGGCGAGCAGGGCCACCGACACCTGCGCGCCTGCACCCGCCGCGAGGCCTACGCCGCCGACATCACCTACGGCACCAACAACGAGTTCGGCTTCGACTACCTGCGTGACAACATGGCCTTCACGCCGGAGCAGCGGGTGCAGCGCCCCCCCTTCTACGCCATCGTCGACGAGGTGGACAGCATCCTCATCGACGAGGCACGCACGCCACTCATCATCTCCGGCCCGTCCGAGGGCAGCACGGACCTGTACAAGCAGATCGATCAGATCATCCCGAAGCTGACCCGCCAGGAGCCCATCAAAAACGAAGAGGGCCAACCGGACTTCGGCCCCGGCGACTTCTCCGTCGACGAGAAAGCACGCCAGGTCTTCCTCAGTGAAGAGGGCCACGAGAAGGTCGAGGCCATGCTCACGGAGCTCGAGCTGCTCGGCGAGGGCGAAAGCCTGTACGACGCCAGCAACATTGTGCTGATGCACCATGTCTACGCGGCACTGCGGGCACACGCGCTGTTCCAGAAGAACGTCGACTACATCGTCCGCGACGGGCAGATCATCATCGTCGACGAGTTCACCGGCCGCACCATGCCCGGCCGGCGCTGGTCCGAGGGCCTGCACCAGGCCGTGGAGGCCAAGGAGCGGGTGCCGATCCAGCCCGAAAACCAGACCATGGCCTCCATCACCTTCCAGAACCTGTTCCGGCTCTACCCGAAGCTGGCGGGCATGACCGGCACCGCCGATACCGAGGCCTACGAGTTCCAGCAGATCTACGGGCTGGAGGTCGTCGTCATCCCCACCAACAAGCCGATGATCCGCGACGACCGCGGCGACCTGGTGTACCTGACGCAGGACGAGAAGTACCGCGCCATCATCGAGGACATCAAGGATTGCGTGGAGCGTGGCCAGCCGGCGTTGGTGGGCACCGCGTCCATCGAAACCTCGGAGCTGGTGTCCAAGCTGCTCCAGGGCGAAAAGATCCCGCATGAGGTGCTGAACGCCAAGCAGCACGAGCGCGAGGCGGGCATCGTCGCGCGCGCCGGCGAGCCCGGCGCCGTCACCATCGCCACCAACATGGCCGGCCGCGGCACCGACATCGTGCTCGGCGGCAACCTCGATGCCGAGTTAGAGAAGGCCGCCGACGACGCCGGGCACGAGCGCATCAGGGCCGACTGGAAGGCCCGCCACCAGCGCGTCATCGAGGCGGGCGGCCTGCACGTCATCGGCACCGAGCGGCATGAGTCTCGGCGCATCGACAACCAGCTCCGCGGGCGCTCCGGGCGCCAGGGCGACCCGGGCTCGTCGCGCTTCTACCTGTCGCTGAAAGACAATCTCATGCGCATCTTCGCCTCCGACCGGGTGGGCAACATGATGCAAAAGCTCGGCATGCAGGAGGGCGAGGCCATCGAGCACCCCTGGGTGACCAAGGCCATCGAGAACGCCCAGCGCAAGGTGGAAGGCCGCAACTTCGACATCCGCAAGCAGCTGCTCGAGTACGACGACGTCGCCAACGACCAGCGCAAAGTCATCTACGAGCAGCGCCGCGAGCTGATGGACGGCGAGGACATCTCCGAGACCGTCACCGCGATGCGCGCGGATGTGCTGAGCACCCTCATCAACGGCTACATCCCGCCGCAGAGCCTCGAGGAGCAGTGGGACATACCGGGGCTGAGCCAGGCTCTGACCGAGTTCTTCGGCGGCGACTGGCCCATCCAGCGCTGGCTGGACGAGGACCACGAGCTGCACGAGGAGACACTCCGCGAGCGCATCGCCGACACCCTCTCTGTTTACTATGCCGAGAAGGAGAAGCTGGTCGGCGCCGCCACCATGCGCCAGATCGAAAAGGCGGTGATGCTGCAGACGCTGGACACCCAGTGGAAGGACCACCTCGCGCAAATGGACTACCTGCGCCAGGGCATTCATCTGCGCGGCTATGCGCAGAAGAACCCGAAGCAGGAGTACAAGCGCGAGGCCTTCGAGATGTTCAGCGCGATGCTCGGCAGCATCAAGGAGGACGTGGTCAAGACCCTCTCGCGCATGCAGGTCCGCTCGCCCGAGGAACTGGCCCCCGAGCTGGCGCCGTCGCCAGCACGGGAGCAGGAATTCCAGTTCCAGCACGAGTCCTTCACCGGCCTGGGTGATCCGCAGGAGGCCGCCGCCGTCGGTGCCGGCTCGGAACGATCGCAAGCCGGAGGGAGGCGTCAAGCCGGCCTTGCCGCCGCGGAACAGGCGCTCCAGGGCGACGACGACCACCAGCCTTATGTGCGCGGCGAGCGCAAGGTGGGCCGCAACGAGCCCTGCCCGTGCGGCTCCGGCAAGAAGTATAAGCAATGCTGCGGCAAGGTGGCCTGAACGCAATGACGCCGCTGCGCATCGCCGGCATCCGGCTCGCCGCCACCGCCGCCGGTATCCGCTATCAGGGCCGCGATGACCTGGTCCTGCTGGAACTGCCGCCCGGCGCCGAGGCCGCCGCCGTGTTCACCACCAACGCTTTTTGCGCCGCGCCGGTGCAACTGGCGCGGGCGCATCTCGCGCAGGGGCGGCCGCGCTACCTGCTGATCAACTCCGGCAACGCCAACGCCGGCACCGGGGCACGCGGTCTTGCGGACGCCGAGGCATGCTGCACGGCACTCGCCGCCGCAGCCGCCTGCGCACCCGAGCAGGTGCTGCCCTTCTCCACCGGCGTCATCGGCGAGTACCTGCCGGTGGAACGCATCGCGAGCGCGCTGCCGGGGCTCCTGGACGGCCTCGAGACGGACGGCTGGGAGGCCGCGGCACGGGCCATCATGACCACGGACACGCGGCCCAAGACCGCCGCGACCCGCTGCGACCTCGGCGGACGCCAGGCCAGCGTCGTCGGCATGGCCAAGGGCGCGGGCATGATCCGCCCGGACATGGCCACCATGCTCGCCTTCATCGCCACCGATGCAGCAGTGCCGGCGGGGCTGCTGGATGAGCTGCTGCGGGCGGCGGTGGCCGACACCTTCAACGCCATCAGCATCGACGGCGACACCTCCACCAACGACGCATGCGTGCTCTGTGCCGCCGGCACCCTTGCCGGCGGCCCGGTAGCAGCGCGCTCCACTGCCGCCGCGGTGCTCGGCGAGGCCATCCACGACGTCTGCGAAACCCTGGCCAAGGCCATCGTGCGCGATGGCGAGGGTGCCACCAAGCACGTCACCATCGAGGTCGTGGAAGCGGCGAGCGCCGCCGAGGCCAGGGCGGTCGCCGACACCATAGCCCACTCGCCGCTGGTGAAGACCGCGCTGTTCGCGTCCGACCCCAACTGGGGCCGCATCCTCGCCGCGGTGGGGCGCGCCGGACTCGATGCGCTCGACATCGAGCAAGTGCGTATCTGGCTCGACGACTGCCTCATCGTCAGCGGCGGCGGCCGCGACGCGGCCTACACCGAGGATGCCGGCCGCGCGGTGATGAGCCGGGACGCCTTTCGCATCCGCGTCGCGCTGGGGCGCGGCGACGCCGCCGCGCGGGTCATCACCTGCGACCTCAGCTACGACTATGTCCGGATCAACGCCGAGTACCGGACCTGAGCCAAGCCACGACGGCACTGCCAAGCGCTGTATCCATGTCGCCGCCGGCGCCATTCGGGACGCCGCCGGCCGAGTGCTGCTGACACGGCGCCCGGCGGGCGTTCACCAAGGCGGCCTGTGGGAGTTCCCGGGTGGCAAGCTGGAGCCCGGCGAGTCGGTGCGATCGGCCCTGGCGCGCGAGCTGCGCGAGGAGCTCGGCATCGCAGTCCGCGCCGCCCGCCCGCTGATTCGCGTCCACCACGACTACGGCGACCGCCACGTGCTGCTGGACGTGTTCCTGGTCACCGAGTACGCCGGCACACCCAGCGGCATCGAGGGCCAGCCAATGACCTGGCAGGCGCCCGCGGCCATGGACGCCGAGCGTTTCCCGGCGGCCGACCGGCCCATCATCGACGCCCTGCGGCTGCCCGAGCGCTATCTCATTACCGGCGCCGAGCCACGCGACGAAGCAGCCTTTCTGCATCGGCTCGCGGCGGCGTTGCAGACGGGCGTCCAGCTCGTGCAACTGCGCCGCCATGACCTCGCCGATGCGGACTATGCCCGGCTCGCCCGCGCCGCCTTGCCGCTGTGCCGCGCGGCCGGCGCCCGCCTGCTGCTGAACCGTGCCCCCGAGTTGGCGGGCGAGTTGGACGCGGACGGCGTGCATCTGCGCGCCAAGATGCTCTGGCGCATTGCCGCACGTCCGCCGGCATGCGACCTGGCCGGGGCCTCCTGCCACAACGCCGCCGAGCTGCGGCGCGCCGCGGAGCTCGGACTCGATTACGCGCTGTTGGGGCCGGTGCTGGAGACGGCCACGCATCCGGACGCCGAGCCGCTCGGCTGGGCTGGCTTCGCGGCCCTGGCGGACACCGCGGCGCTGCCGGTGTACGCGCTGGGCGGGATGGGCATGGACCACCTGACCGAGAGCTTCCAGCATGGCGCCCAGGGCATCGCAGCGATCGGCGGCCTGTGGCGCCCGGACTGAGGCGCGCGCGGCCGCGCAAGCGGGAAACCCGCGCGGATGGCCGGCAACGACATGGAATCGTCGTCAAACGGACATGCAAACGTCGCGAATCAGTTAATAAACCGAAACGAGCCAGCGCCTTTCACCGGATCTTCATCTGGCTTCAATAGCATCGCAACAATCGCGCGTCACCATACGCTGAATCATCACGGGCAGCAGTATGGGACATGAGCGCAGCATTTGGATCCGACAACGTCGAGCGCATCCATCCGCTCAAGTATCGCAGCATCTGGATCTCCGACGTGCATTTGGGCTTCCGCGGCTGTCAGGCGGAATTCCTGCTCGACTTCCTGCAGGCCACCGAATGCCGACGGCTCTACCTGGTGGGCGACATCATCGACATCTGGGCGATGAAGAACGGCGTCTACTGGCCACAATCCCACAATAACGTGGTGCGCGCCATCCTGGACAAGGCGCGCAATGGCACCGAAGTCATCTATGTACCGGGCAACCATGACGAGCTCCTGCGCGCGCATATCGGCAGCGACTTCGGCAACGTTACGGTGCGCGACGAGGTGGTCCATACCACGGTCGACGGGCGCCGCTTTCTGATCCTGCACGGCGACAAGTTCGACCACGTGGTGCAGAACGAGCCCTGGCTGGCCGTGCTCGGCGCCAAGCTGTATGACTTGCTGCTGTCGGTCAATCACCGCCTGAATTGGGTACGCAGGCGCCTGGGGCTCGGCTACTGGTCGTTGGCGGCCTATCTCAAGCAGCGTGTGAAGAACGCCGTCAATTACATCGGCAACTTCGAGGAGGTCGTCGCGGCCGAGGCCGGTGCATGGGACGTGGACGGCATGATCTGCGGCCACATCCACCATGCCGAGATCCGCGATATCGCCGGCGTGACCTACTGCAACTGCGGCGATTGGGTGGAGAGCTGCACGGCCCTGGTCGAGCACCACAACGGCAGCATGGAGCTGCTGCGCTGGACCGAGGAGCAGGCAGTGCTCACCACCGAATGGCCCCTGCCCGCGGCGGCCGCAGCGATGGCCAAGGCCGGCTGAGGCGACGCCCGCGCCGGCATGCGCGCTACGCCCGGCCGGCCCCGGCGCCGAGCTCGGCCAGCAGCCTGCGGTAGCGCGACCAGTCGAAGGCCGGCCCTGGATCGGTCTTACGTCCGGGTGCCACGTCGCTGTGACCGACGATGCGCTCGCCGGTGATGGCCGGAAAGCGGCGCATGATGTCCGCGGTGAGCACCGCGAGCCGGGCGTACTGCGCGTCGCTAAAAGGCAGATGGTCCGTCCCCTCCAGCTCGACGCCGATGGCGTAGTCGTTACACTCGGCCCGCCCCTGCCAGCAGGAACGGCCCGCGTGCCAGGCACGCTTGCCCAAGTCCACGAACTGCATCGCCTCGCCGTCGCGGCGGATGAACAGGTGGGCGGACACGGGGTTATCCGCGATGGCCGCGAAATAGGGGTGAGCACCGCCATCCAGCCTGCCGCAGAACAACTGCTCCACCCAGGGCCCGCCGAACTCCCCGGGCGGCAGCGAGATGTTGTGGATCACCAGCAGGTCGATGACCGTACCGTCCGGACGCTGGTCGAAGTTGGGCGAATCCACCCGGCGCGCCCCCGGCAGCCAGCCCGGCAGGGCGTCCGTTGACGCGTCGCCGCCTGACGCATCCGCCATCGCCGTCATCCCTGCTGATGCGCCATGCCTTTGATGACGAGGTCGGTCAGGCTGACAATGCCGATCACCTCGCCATGCTCCACCACAGGCGCCCGCGACAGATCGAAGCGTGCGAAGAGCCGCGCGCAATAGCGGATGTCCATGTCCGGCGCGACGGTGATGACGGGCTTGGACATGATCTCGTAGATGTTGACCCGGTCTGGTGCACGGTCCTTCGCCAGCACCTGGCGGGCAATATCGGAGATGAGCACGACACCGTACTCGTCATCGGCGTGGCGCTTGCGGACGATCAGCGACTTGGTGTCCACGTGTCGCATGCGCTCCAGCGCGACGGCGACCGTGTCCATGCCGTCGACTATGTCGAACTGCCGCTTCATGACGTCGCGCACGCGGATGGGCTCGCGTTCAGGCATGCTCAGATCTCCTCCTCTACCTTCTTGGACAGCACGCGGATCTGGTGGCTGATGCCGACGGCATCTTCGACGTCCACCTGAAAGGCAATGCCGCAACCGGTCCGATCCTCGAAATGGCCCACCTCGGCGATGGTCTCGAGGATGCTGCGCGCCAAGTGCTCCTCCACCACCAGCAGCAGCACGTCGCGCTGGGTCTCGAGGGTCAGCCCGAAAAAGGTCTTCTGCTGCTCGGCCCCCTCCCCGCGTGCCGAACTGATGACGGTGGAACCGGTGGCGCCGGCGGCCCGCGCCGCCTCGAGCACCGCCTCGGTCTCGGTCTGCTCCACCAGTGCGATGATCAGCTTGAAGTGCATGGTCAATTCCCCGTGCGGTCCTGCTCGCGCCGGCCCCGGGCCACCAGTGCGGTGAGCTGGGCATAGCCGAGCACGGACATGATCGGAAACAGGCTTGCGAAGGCGATGAGACCAAAGCCGTCCAAGAGCGGGTTGCGATCTGGAATACTGCTGGACAGGCCGAGCCCGAGCGCCGCCACCAGCGGTACTGTGACGGTTGAAGTGGTGACCCCGCCGGAATCATACGCCAGCGCGATGATGGGCTTTGGTGCGAATGCCGTCTGCAAGAGCACGAAGACGTAGCCCGTGATGATGTACCAATGCAGCGGCGTCCCAGTCACGATGCGAAAGGCGCCGAGCGTGATGCCGACGCCGACCCCCAAGGCCACCGCGACCCGCAGGCCGGTGGTGCCGATGGTGCCGGCCGAGGCCCGATTGGCCTTGATGGCAACGGCGATGAGCGAGGGCTCGGCAATGGTGGTGGCGAAGCCGATGGCGAACGCAAACAGGTACACCCAGCCATAGGCACGCCAGTCCGGCGCGCCCGCCACCGCACCGCCGCCGGCGGCGCCGACAAACTCCGGCGCCGTCAGCTGCACCGCCATCAGACGACCGAGCGGGAACAGCGCCGTTTCCAATCCCTGCATGAAAAACGCGAGCCCCAGCAGCACCATGCCGAAGCCCAGCAGAATCCGGCGCGGATTCGCCAGCGGCCGGCGCAGCACCAACACCTGAAAGCCCACCAGCACCGCCAGAATCGGCAACACGTCATCCAGCGTCGCGCAAATGGGCACCAGGGTGTCGATGGCACATGGGGTATCCGCGAACATCGCAGCGGGCACTCAGATCAGCATGCCGTAGACCATGACGAAGATCATGGGCGTCAGCGACGCGAAGGCAATGAGTCCAAAGCCATCCACCAGCGGATTCCGCCCCTCGATGCTGGTGGCGAGACCGACACCGAGCGCGGTGACCAGCGGAACCGTGATGGTCGAGGTGGTCACGCCGCCGGAGTCGTAGGCGATGCCGACGATCTCCGCCGGCGCCAGGGCCGTCATGAGCACCACGCCGGCATAACCGCCAATGATCAGATACTGGATAGGCCAGCCGCGCAGAATGCGCAGCACCCCCACCAACAGCGCGACCCCGACGGCGGCGGCCACGGTCAGCCGCAGCCCGAGCGCATAGGCTTCCTGCGCCGCGGCGCCGGTTGCGATCATGCCGCCGTCGGCTGCCACGGCAGCCGCCTCGTCGGCGACCGCGATAAGCGCGGGCTCCGCCACCGTGGTGCCGAACCCCAGGCCGAAGGCGAAGGCCAGCAGCCAGAACAGGCTGCCCTGGTGCGCCAGGCCCCAGGCCATGCCCTCGCCGAGCGGGAACAGCCCAAGGTTCAGGCCCTGCACAAACAGCGTCAGCCCCAGGACCACCATGCCGATGCCGATGAGCAGACTGGCAAGATCCGCGATGGGCTCACGCAGCACCAGCAACTGGAAAACGGCAATCACGACCACGATCGGTGCCAGATCGCGCAGACTCTGCAGCAGAGCGCCGGCAACCTGAGCAGCGAGGCTACGGGAGCGTCGGATCATCGGCTAGGCAGGGCCGTGGTCCGCGTCTGTGGCGCGGCACCCCATCGGGCGCGAGATGTTGGCATTTGCAGGTGCTGCGATGACTTTCGGACCGCGAATAGTACTAGACTAGTGACAAACAAAGCTCTTGGGTGCCTCAGTACACAGGCCCCGGGCACCGAAGCATGGCATCGGACCAACCAGCACCGCCCGACGCACAGCGCATTGCCTTTCCCCCGGCGACCTTGCAGCGCATGCTCGGCCATTGCACCGAGCGCCTGCAGCGTGAGCTGCCGCCGCTGGTGGATAGCGCATTGCAGCGGGTGGACGACGCGCTCTACGAGTTCGCGGACAAGGCCGAGAGTGATCGCAGCTATGCCAGTTACTTCGAGGCACAACGCTACCTGCGCCACCGGCGCACCAACCTCAAGCGCCGTTTCTTGCGCAACCTGACCGACACGGTGGCCCTGTTCCAGGACGCCGCGCACAACCTGAGACTCACCTCGGAGCGCAGCTTCGATTCCGCGGACCTGCAGATCCTCGCCGAGAAGGACCTCGAAGAATCGCTTGTGCTCACCAACATGATCTCCAAGGCGGAGACGCGCTACATTCGCCCGTTGCGGGATCTAACGCGCCATTTCGGCCAACTGATCGCGCGTCCGGAGCTGGACCAGCGCGACGTCCCCGTGAGTCCGACGGCCATTGCCAATGCCTTCGCCGCGGCGTTGCGCTCCATAGACGCCTTGGACCTGTCCACGGTGCTGGTGGTGCACAAGATCTTCGACCAGCAGGTGATGGACCGCCTGGACGCCTTCTACGCGGGCTGCGTCGAGTATGCCCTCGCGCAGGGCCTCTCACCGTCTTCGCGCAGGCACGAGATCGTCAAGAACGGCGACCAGGCGTCCCCGGCCGAGGCCCAAGCTGCAGCGACCCACAACCACGACGCCCCGACCGAAGCACAGGGGCCGGCCGCGAGCACTGAGCACGCAACGCTGGGCGCCGTGCCGACGGCGCGCCGCGCCGCCGCAAGCAGCCCGACAACCGACACGGCGGCTGGTCATGACAGCGCCGCGAGCATGTTCGAGGCCCTGCGACAGATGCTCGCCGGGGCGCGGCACATCGATCCCAACAGGTCGCCCCAGGCGACACTGGCGACACAGGATTTGATCGCGCTGCTCTCGGGGGTGGAGCCCGAAACGGCACAGCAGGCAGCCGATGTCGCGCTGGCGCCGACCGCCCTTCGCAACGCGGTGGGTGATCGCCTGCGGGCGAGCATGGACCCCACCCAGCCGCGCCGGCTTGCGCCCAACGACGAAGACACCATGGACCTGGTGTTCCTGTTGTTCGAGCAACTGCTCGCCGGCAACGACATGCCGGATGCCATCAAGGTCTTGGTGAGCAGGCTGCAGATCCCCTACGTCAAGCTGGCGCTGATCGACCAGAACTTCTTCGATGACCCGGAGCACCCCGCACGACGCCTGCTGAACCTCATCGCCCAGGCCAGCATCGGCTGGAACGAGAGCGACCGCGACCAGGACGATGGACTCTACGCACGCATCGACCACCTTGTGCAGCGGGTCGTCACCGAGATGTATACGGACCCAGCACTGTTCTCCGCGCTCGAGCATGAGCTCGCACAACATGTGACCGGGGCGCAGGCACAGGCCGCGCTCGCCGAGCAACGGGTCGTGCGCCAGGCCGCCGCGCGCAACGCACGCCGCGGCGCAAGGCGCCGCGCCCTTGCGCTCGTCGAAGCACGCACATCGCGAGAGGACTTGCCACGAATCGTCCGCACCATCCTCGAGGAAGCCTGGCTCGAGGCCATGGTGCGGGCCGATGCCGACGGCGGCGAGCAGGACCGCCGCTGGCGCGCCGGCAAGCGTGTACTGGAGGACCTGGTATGGAGCGTCGCGCCCAAGCGCGACGCGGCCGAGCGGCGAGAGTTGCTGCGGCGCATCCCCGAGTTGCTGCGCGATTTGCGCGCCTGCCTGGGCACCGTCATCGTCGATCAACAGCTCCTGGCCCGCTGGCTCAAGGAACTACAGACGGTTCACATCGCGGCGCTGCGCGGCCAGTCCGCGACGGACCTCGATGGCGAGTTGCGCAGAGAGACGGGCGGCGACGCCGGCGCCGTCTTGCACCCTACGCGCACGACACCCAACGACGCGGACGCGCTGCCCGTCGGCTGCTGGCTCGGCGTCGCCCGCGATGACGGCAGCATTCAGCGGTTCAAGCTCGCCTGGCGCGGCGAGGCCGGAGACCCGCTCCTGTTCGTGGACTGCCTCGGCCGTAAGGGCTTCGAGCTGCCGCAACCCGAGCTGGAGGCATTGCTCGGCCAGGATCTCGCCACGGTCATCGGTACTGGCGAGGTGCCACTCGTGGACCGCGCCATGGAAGCCGTCCGCCAGTCGTTGAGCATCCGGTAACGCGCCGGCACATTAGTGCACCAATGCGCAAGTCCCGAGACCGTCTCAGTTCGTTGTCGTTGTCGTGACCTCAACCGTCCGGACTTTCGATTACGACCACGACCACGAGGGAGCCCGGTCTCGAAATTTCCGCAGCGAAGCACTAGTACGACTGCGCCGAAATGCGACGCGCCACTGGCCGCAGGCCTCGGGCGCGCGGGCCAGGCCCCGCGCCTGCCCTGGCGAGGCGCGCGCAACCACCGTCCCCAAACCCCAGCAGGTCCCCCCATGGCCGTTGCACCACCGAATCCACCCGCACTCGCGGAATCCCTGCCACCGCTGGAGCACATCCGCGCGCATGTGCAGCGCAGCCTTGACGAGGACGTCGGCTCCGGCGACCTGACCGCTGCATTGCTGCCGGCAACGCAATGGGCACGCGCCGAGGTGGTGACCCGCGAGCCGGCGGTGCTGTGCGGACGCAAGTGGTTCGAGTTAGCCTGCACGCTCATCGACGCGCGCGTCGCCGTGCGCTGGCTCGCCGCCGACGGGGACCTGCTCGCGCCGGGGGCTCTACTGTGCCAGATCGAAGGACCGCTGCGGGCGCTGCTGACCGCGGAGCGCACCGCGCTCAACTATCTCCAGACCCTCTCCGGCACCGCGACCCGCGCGCGCCGCTATGCCGATGCGGTCGCGGGGCTGCCGGTGCGCATTCTCGACACCCGCAAGACGCTGCCCGGCCTGCGCCGCGAGCAGAAGTATGCGGTCCGCTGCGGCGGCTGCCACAACCACCGCATGGGTCTCTTCGACGCCGTGCTGATCAAGGAGAACCACATTACCGCCGCCGGCTCCATCGCCGCCGCCGTCGCCTTGGCGCGGCAGCAAGTGCCGCCCGAGGTCCCCGTGGAGATCGAGGTGGAGACGCTCGCCCAGCTCGAGCAGGCGCTCGACGCCGGCGTCGAGCGCGTGCTGCTGGACAATTTCGAGCTCGGCGACCTGCGCCGGGCGGTGTCGCTCAATCAGGGCCGCGCGCGCCTGGAGGCGTCCGGCGGCGTCACCCTGGAGCAGATGCGGGGCATCGCCGAGACCGGGGTCGACGACATCTCCGTGGGGGATCTGACCAAGAGCCTGCTCGCGGCCGACTTGTCCATGCGTCTGCACGTCGATAGCCAAAACTGATCGATATGCCCGCTTAGATCGTAAATTGATATTTCGTATTTTAGAAAATTCTAATATTATTAGCTCCGCTGATGCGCAAACCGCTCGGCGCTTGCTAACCCAGAATCCCAGGAGAAAACAGATGAAAAAGCTTGCTACCGCCGCGGCCGTCGCCGCTCTGCTTGGTGTTTCCGCTTCCGCCAGTGCTTGGTGGGGCCCGGGCTGGGGCGGCCCCGGCTACGGTTCCGGCTGGGGCGACGGCGTCGGCGACTGGTTCAACGACATGTTCGGTGACGGCTACGGCGACTTCAACATGAGCATGTCCGGCGGCGGCCACGGCTGGGGCCGGGGTCGCGGTTATGGCTATGGCCGCGGCTACGGCTATGGCTACGACGCCCCCTACTGGGGTGGCTACGGCGCTCCCTACTGGGGCGGCTACGGCTACCCGGGCTATGCCCCCTACGGCGCGCCTTACGGCATGCCGGGTGCTCCTGTCGCGCCTGCTGCTCCGGCCAACGCCGAAGCGAAGTAAGTCCCTCGGCCTGTCCCGGGCCTGCCGCGCACCGGGCCGCCGTCCGGCGGCTCAGTGCGATCGGCATACGGACCTCAGCGCAAGGACGCGCCCCCCCAAAGCCCCACGCCCAGAGCTCCACATCCAGAGCTCCACATCCAGAGCTCCACATCCAGAGCCCGTCCCCAGGCCTCATCCGAGCCAACCCGACGCCGTTCTCGCGCGCACGACGGCAGCCTGACGCCGCCAAGGCGCGACTCTTGTCCAACACCAACACCTCCCGGTCGTCAGACCGCGCATGCCCTTGGCCCGCCCCAGGCGCGTGGCCACAACCGGCCGACACCGTTCGGACGGCACCTGTCTCTCTCAGGCCCCATTGCCCGAGGCTGCATGGCCCACGGCATCCACCCGCCGTTCCACACCTTCAGCCCCGCGCTGGCGCAGCACGTCGTGCAGGCGCTCCTCCAGTCCCGCGATGATCCGCCCCCAGCTCAAGGACTCGGCCGCGTGCCGGGCCGCCTCGCGCATGCGCTGGAGTTGCGCCGACCGTTCCACCGCTTCGAGGACTCCGGCGATGAAGGCATCATCATCGCCGCAGGGCGCCAGCAAGCCGTTGCTGCCGTGGCGAATATGCTCGTGTGCGGCAGCGTAGTCGAAGGCATTGACCAGCAGGCCGCTGGCCATGGCCTCCGTGACGACGTTGCCAAAGGTCTCGGTCAGGCTCGGAAACAGGAACAGATCGCCACTCGCGTAGTGCGCGGCGAGCTCTTCCCCCACTTTGGCGCCGACGAAGCGGCAGCCCGGATGACTGCGCGCCAGGCGGGCGCGCTCGGGCCCATCACCCACCAGCACACAGCGCAGATTGTCGAAGCGCGCGCTCAGGGCTTCCATGCAGGCCAGCGCCAGGTGGATGTTCTTCTCTGCGGCGATGCGCCCGACATACAGCGCCACCAGATCCTGCTCACCGCAGCCCCAAGCGCGGCGCAGCGCGTCGTTGCGCCGGGCCGGATCGAACAGCGTCGTGTCGACGCCGCGGCTGAACACATGCACGTTGTGAAAGCCCGCCTCGTTGAGCTGCGCGCGGAGCGCCGAAGTGGGGACCAGCGTCGCATCGGAGCGATTGTGGAAATTCTTCAGCGTATTGACGATGGGCTGGGTGAGCAGACCGAGACCGTAGTGGCGGCTGTACTGGTGAAACTGCGTGTGGAAGCCGGTGACCACCGGAATGGACACCCTACGCGCGGCGTTCAGCGCCGCGTGGCCCAGCGGCCCTTGGGTGGCCACATAGACCACATGTGGACGCAGGCGCGCCCAAATATTGCGCAAGCGCCAGTAGACCGGCAGGCCGAAACGCAACCCCTGGTAACCCGGAATCGGCAGACCCGGCACCAGGAACTGCCCGCGCGGGCCGCGCCCGCGGCCATCGGCGGCTTGGCGCGGGCGCACCAGCAACACATGGTGGCCGCGGCCCGCCAGCCCCGTCACCAACTGCCGCATGGTGTTGGCGACGCCGTTGATCTCCGGTGGGTAAGTCTCGGTGACGACGCCGATGCGCATTGGCTGTAAAGACTGGCTGTGCATGGGTTCGCCCTGCGCGTGCCGGGCGCCGCTATGCCCGGCGAGCGAGTACGGCGGCCGTGCGCCGGCCGAAGCGCTCGCCTTCTGCGGCAACGGCCTCTCCCGTCTGCCGCGAGAGCTGGCCGGTGATGGCGGCGTGGGCCGCGTCGGCCATCTGCCGCCGGCCCGCGCCGGCGCCATCCACTGGCGGCAGAAAGGTTACGGTAACCGCCAGCGCCGGATGCCGCAGCACGCGCCAGAGGTGGGCCAACAGAGTGTCGTCGCCGATGAACGGCGCCGTCGCATCCGGCTCGACGCCATGACCGTAGCGGATCGCCACCGGCTGTACCACGGTGCCGTCACACTCCGCGGCGGCAAACAGACGGGCGTGGAAGCGTCGCAGCGCGCGCCCGTCACTGGTGGTGCCTTCCGGAAAGATCACGACACTCGCCCCATCGCGCAACTGCTGCGCGATGCAGCGCGCCATCTCAGCCGCCTGATGGGCGCCCCGCTGCATGAACAACGTGCCAGCGGTGGCGGCCATCCAGCCCACGACCGGCCATTGGCGCACCTCCGCCTTGGAGACGAAGCAAAGCGGCGCCGTTCCGCCCACAACCGGGATATCCAGCCAGGAGACATGGTTTGCGACGACCAGCGCCCCGCGTGCCGGCGTACCCTGCTGAGATACATGCAGCGCCAGGCAGCGCAGCAGCCGACGGTGCCACCAGCACACCAACGCCGGCTGCCAGGGCCGGGGCACCCGCGCCAGGCCCAGCGATGCCACACCGGCGGACAGGACCGCGCCCGTAAGCACATGCTCCAGGAGACGCAGCGCCCGCCATGTCGGCATCAGGGCCCGAATCCGGGCCGGAATCAGAATGGGCTGCGTGCTCAATGCTCTCCGACGCGTTCCAAGAAATGTCTCGCATAGGCGGGATTGATCTCGCTCAGCTTCAAGAGCATCAGGACGTCTCCCACCTCGAAATCCGGATCCCGGCAGGCTTCTCCACAGGCGCGCGCACCGAGCCGCACATAGGCCTTGAGCAATGCCGGCAACGGGGCGTCGAGGATGCCCTCCGGCACATCGGTACAGCGCAGCGGCGTCTTCGGCGTCGCGCGCAGCTCCGGCGGCGCCATGGCCTGCCGGCGCAGTCGGTTCATGATGGCCGCCGCCTGAAGGTCGCCCTCGCCCAGCGGCACCGACGCGCAGCCGAACAGGTAGTCGATTCCATGCAACTGGACGTATCCGGCGATACCGGACCAGAGTACCGCGATGACCGCGCCCTGGCGACACTGCGCGGAGACACAGGTGCGGCCCACCTCCAGCAGCTTGCCCGGCAGGCGCGGGATAGCACCGAGATCGAATTCGCTCTCGGAGTAGAAGCCGCCGGTCCGATGAGCATCGGCACTGTTCAATAGGCGCGTACAGCCCACCACGGCGCCAGTCTTGGTCTCACGCACCAGCAGGTGGTGACAATAGGCGTCGAAGTCATCGACATCGAGCCCGGCGTGCCCCTGTTTGAGCTTGGCGCCCATCTCTTCGCCGAAGATGCGATAACGCAGCGCCTGCGCTTGGCGCACGGCCTCCGGGCCAACGGCCAGCTCCACGAACAGCCGCTCCCCGCGCCTGACGGGGAGCGCAGACGCATTGATCCTCATGACTCAACCCCATCGCTGGATCATCGGCAAATTGAGCAAAATAGCCCAATAGCGTTGCAGATTCATGAGGGAAATATGACCGAAATATGTCAGCGTTTTCCCCAGACGCATCAGGGTGCATGGCTGCGCAGCGAAATCACCGGCCAGCCGCGGTCGTGGGCGATCTCTGCCAGCAGCGGGTCCGGGTCCACGGCCACCGGCTTGTCCACCCGCTCCAGCAATGGCAGGTCATTGTTGGAATCGCTGTAGAACTGGCTGCCGGCGAGGTCGCCGCCATGCGCGGCGAGCCATTGCTGCAAGCGCACGACCTTGCCCTCGCGGAACGCGGGTACGCCAGCCACACGGCCGGTGAAGCCCGCGCCGTCGCGCTCTGGCTCGGTGGCGATCAGGTGGGGGATGCCGAAGCGCTCGGCGATGGGGGCGGTCACGAACGAGTTGGTCGCCGTGATCACGAGCAGCGTGTCACCGGCGCGCCGGTGGCGCTCCACCAGTTCCCGCGCCGGGCGACCGATCAGCGGCTCGATGCGGGCCGCCATGAACTCCGCGCGCCATGTGAGCAGCGCATCCGGTGGATTGTCGCGCAGCGGCCGCAGGGCGAAGGCGAGAAAGGCGTCGATGTCGAGGCAGCCGGCCTTGTAGTCCGCGTAAAACCGGGCGTTTGCGGCCTCGTAGGCGGCGCCGTCGACAATGCCGCGCTCCACCAGGTACTGCCCCCACAGGTAGTCCGAATCACCCGAGAGCAGCGTATTGTCCAGATCAAAAAGGGCGAGCGGCATGGTACGGCACGACGAGTCCGGCCCTGGCAAAGCGCGAAGGCTAGCGGAACACGCACACATCAGCAAAGACTGAAATACTTGTGGATTTGCCCGGCCCCGTGGGGTTGTGGAAAAATGCGGCGGGACTCAATGAGGTACGCCGCCTTGATAGACCCGGACGGTTTTCGCCCCAACGTCGGCATCATCCTGTGCAACGAACAGCGCCGACTGTTCTGGGGGCGGCGTATTGGCCAGAACGCTTGGCAGTTTCCCCAAGGCGGCATCAGGTCGGACGAGACACCGCTGGAGGCCATGTACCGGGAGCTGGAGGAAGAGGTCGGCCTGACGGCTGACAAGGTCACCGTGCTCGGCTGCACCCAGGGCTGGCTGCGTTACCGGCTGCCGCGGCGATTCATACGGCGCCGCTGCGGGCCCACCTGCATCGGGCAAAAGCAGGTGTGGTTCATGCTGCGCGTGGACTGCGGCGAGGGCGAGTTCTGCCTGGATCGCTCCGCCAAGCCGGAGTTCGACGCCTGGCGCTGGGTGCGCTACTGGTACCCGCTGCGCGAGGTGGTCTATTTCAAGCGCCACGTCTACGCCCGCGCGCTGGAAGAGCTGGCACCACTGCTGTATCCGGAGGGTGTGCCGCAGCCGGACCCCGCGGAGCTCGCCACCGAGCACCTGCCCGAGGGCGAGGCCAGGCAGCATCTGCGCAGCGAACCGGAAGACCCGCGGCGCCATGTCGCGCCGGCTCGGCTCGCCGGCTCCATGCGCCAACGCCGTCGCTGACAACCGGCCTCTCGCCCACGGGAGCACGGCTCAGGGTCATGCTCGCCACGCTGCGTCGCATCATCGAAACCGTCGACAAGGCGCCATCGCTGGACGCCGCGCTGTCGGTGCTCGTGCGCGAGGTGAAGCAGGCGATCGGCGCCGACGTCTGTTCGGTCTATCTCACCGATCCCGAGCGCCGCGAGCACGTGCTGATGGCGGCCGACGGCCTGCCGGCGGACGCCGTCGGCCGGGTGCGCATCCCGCTGCACCGCGGGCTCATCGGCCGCACCGCCGAGCGCGCCGACATCGTCAACCTGGACGATGCCACCACCCATCCCAACTACCTGGCCATCACCGGCAGCGGCGAGGAACCGCTGCACGCGTTCCTCGGCGTGCCGATCATCCAACACCGCAAGGTGCTGGGCGTGCTGGTGCTGCGCCAGCGTGCGCCGCGGCGCTTCGCCGATGAAGAGGTCACCTTCGTCGTCACGCTGGCGGTGCAACTAGCGGCCGCCATCGCCCTGGCGCGCAGCACCGGCGAATTGGTCGGGCTACCGCCCGATCCCGGTCTGCCAGCGCGCTACCTGGAGGGCATTGCGGCCGCACCGGGTGTCGGCACCGGCACCGGCTTCGTCGTCTATCCGCCCGCGGACCTGGACGCGGTACCCGACAAGCCGGCGGCGGACCCGGATGCCGAGATCGAGCTCTTCCGCACCGCCGTGGCCGGCGTCGCCGCGGACATCGCCCGGCTGGGCGCGCGCATGGGCGGCGCGCTCCGCGACGAGGATCAGGCCCTATTCGAGGCCTGGCGGCTCATGCTCGAGAGCGAAAGCTTCGTCGCCGACACCATCGAGCGCATCCGCGCCGGTAACTGGGCGCAGGGCGCCCTGCGCGACACCGTCGCCGAGCTGCTGGCGGAGTTCGACCGCATCGACGACCCCTATCTGCGCGAGCGCGGCGCCGATGTGCGCGACCTGGGCCGGCAGGTCTTGTTGCGCCTGCAGCGCGGCGCCCCGGCGACGACCGCCTATCCCGAGCAGACGCTGCTGGTGGGGGACGAGATCAGCGCCATGCAGATCGCCGCCGTGCCGCGCGGGTCGCTCGCAGGCATCGTCAGCCGCCGCGGCTCGGCGTCGTCGCACGTGGCGATACTCGCGCGCGGCATGGGCGTGCCGGCCGCGCTGGGCGTGCTGGAACTCCCGGTGAGCCGGCTCGAAGGCCGGTCGATGATCGTCGACGGCTACCGCGGCCGGGTCTATATGCAGCCGTCCGCGGCGGTGACCGCCGAGTACCGCCGCCTCGCCGCCGAGGAGCGGGCCTTCTCGGCGGAGCTGGAGGCCCTGCGCAACCTGCCTGCCGAGACCACCGACGGCTTCGCGCTACCGCTGTACCTGAACACGGGCCTGGTGCTGGAGCAACGGCCGCTGGGCATGGACGAGTCCGCCGGCGTCGGCCTTTATCGCACCGAGCTGCCGTTCATGGTGAGCGACCGCTTCCCGGGCGAGGAGGCGCAGTTGCGCAACTACCGCCGGGTGCTGGAGACCTTCGCGCCGCGGCCGGTGACCATCCGCACCCTGGATGTCGGCGGCGACAAGCAACTGCCCTACTTTCCGGTAACGGAGTCCAATCCCTTCCTCGGCTGGCGCGGCATCCGCATCACCCGCGACCATCCGGAGATCTTCATGACCCAGGTGCGCGCCATGCTGCGCGCCGCCATCGGGCTCGACAACTTGCAGCTCCTGCTGCCCATGATCACCAGCGTCGACGAGCTGGACGATGCGCTCACCCTGATCCAGCGCGCCTGCGACGAGCTCGCAGCCGAGGGTCATCCCGTGCGTTTGCCGCCGGTGGGTGCGATGGTCGAGGTGCCCGCTGCCGTGTATCAGGCCGATCTGCTGGCCCGGCGCATGTCCTTCCTGTCCGTGGGCACCAACGACCTCACCCAATACCTGCTGGCCGTGGACCGCAACAACGCCCGTGTCGCCGCGCTGTACGACGAATTCCATCCGGCCGTATTGCGCGCGCTGATGCAGGTAGTGGAGGGCGCCCGCGCCTATGGCCGCGAGGTGAGTGTCTGCGGCGAGCTGGCGGGCGACCCGCGCGCCACACCGCTGTTGCTCGGTATGGGCGTGCACAGCCTCAGCATGGGCGCCGGCAGCCTGCTGCGGGTCAAGGGTGTACTGCGCAGCATCAGCCGCACCCGCGCCAAGGAGGTGCTGGGCCGGGCGCTGCTGTGCGAGACCGGCGCCTGCGTGCGCCGGCTGTGCATGGAGATGTTGGAGGAGATCGGACTCGGCGGCCTGGTGCGCCCCGGGCGCTGACACAGGGCGGCCGGCGTGGCAAAGAAGCTGGCACATGCAGACAGTGGAAGACGCCGAATGCGCCGGCGTTGTACTCGTACCCCATTTCAGGCACTTTTGCAGGGCGCCAACCCGGGTGGGGCTAAAGCCGAGGAACCTGGTCGAAGTCTCTGCTCGTTGTCGTTGTCGTGCTCGAATATTCGACAACGACAACGACAACGACAACGACAACGACAACGAAAGCAAGATTAGGAGAAGCGCCGCGCTAGGCCAGCACCCGCGCTAGGCCAGCACCGGATAGACCGGATCCACCCTGTCCAGCGGCAGCGACGCACCGGCCGGCGACAAGGGCGCGTAGCGCTGCACGGTCGCCGCATCCAAGCGTCCGGCCACCTGGTGCAGCTCGGTGAGCCGTGCCCCCTGGCGCACCAGGTGGGCGAGATAGGTATGGCGCAGGACCTCGGCCGAGACCTCCGCGGCATGGGCAAGGCCCGCGTCGAGGGCCAGCAACGGAATGCGGCCGGCGAGCTCGTCGGCTGCGGCCGGCGACGGCCAGGCAGGCAGCGCTGCGGCGCCCGCGAGCAAGGTCAACAGCGCCGGCGGCAGCGCAATGCGCCGAGCGTCGGAGGGGACCGTCACCGTGCCTGCGTCCAGGTCGAAATCCGCCGCCGTCAGCGCGCCGATCTCAGGCAGGTCGAGTCCGCACAGCAACAGGCCCATGAGCTGCCGCTCGGCGTCGTCGGCAAGCTCCCACAGCGCCTCCACCTCGCCACCCATGAGCTGGCGGCGCGGGGCACCGGACAGGTCGGCACGGGGCAGGGCGGCAGGCGTGCCCCGCTGGTGTCCGAGCCTGGCGCCAGCATCGGCTCCCGGCAGCCGCGACGGGTGGTCACCCGCGACAGCGTCGTCCCAGATGCGCACGCCGGTCATCGGTGGGCCGCGGCGCGGGCGACGACTGGCGTCGAACAGCATCACGCCCGCCAGGGTCAGCAGGCCCGCGCCGCCGGCGGCGATGACGGACAACCCCAGATCTCGCAGGTAGTTCGGGCGCACGGGGTCCCGCGGCGGATGCGCGGGCTCGATGATCTCGATTTGCGGGTAGCCGTCGATGGCCTTGGTTTCCACGGCTACCCGCTCACCCTCGGTGCGCCGCTGCATCTCGTCCAGGGCGGCGAGATCCGACTTCAGGTCTTGGTAGGCTTCGAAGTCGGCGCTGAAGCGCGAGGCGACGTGCTTTTGCTCGGTGAGCTCGCGCTGCAACCGGAAGCGCCGGTCGGTGGCGGTCTCCGCCTCCCGCCGTGCCGCCGTCAGTGCCGCCTGTGCGCCCTCGTGCCGCACCGCCTCGATGCGCGCCTGCACGCGCTCGAGCTGCTCCACCAGCGCGCGCTTGTCCGGGTCGTTCTGGATGAACATGTCCGTGTAGCGCTTGCGCAGGTGCCGGACCTGCACCACCAGCTCCGCCTCCTGCTGCTTGAGCTGTGCAAGTGCCGTCGCCTGCTGCTCGGCGATCAGCGGCTCACCGCCGGCGCTGGCCGCCTCCACCGCCGCGAGCTGGGCCTTGGCCTTGATCTGGGCGTCCTCGGCGTCGGCAAGAGACGCCTGCAAGCTATTCAGACGCTGGAGCGCCCGGTTGCTGTCGCGCTCGAGGGTGACGATGTCGTGGCGCTCGCGAAAGCGCGTCAGCGCCGCGCGCTTGGCGGCGATCGTCGCCTCCAGGGCGTCGCCCTGCTCGGCCAGCTTGGTCAGCTCCGTGCCAACGCGTGCCTCGATCTCACGCTGGCGCAGCGCCTCGTACGCGTCCAGCCAGGCATTCACCAGCCCGGCGAGCAGCAACGGCGGGCCGCCCTCGGCGCTCAGCTCCACCAGGTTGGTACCGGGCACCGGATCCACGGCGAGCATCGGGCGCAGATCATCGGGCGTCGGTGGCGGGTTATCGCCCGCGGCCTTGGTCCGCTTCAGGGTTTCCGTGAGCAACTCGCGGCCCAGCAACAGCTTGCGCTGGATCGCCACGTTCTGGAGATCGGCCTCGCTGCCGCCGACGCCGTTGCGCTCGGCCGGCACCTTGGTGAGCACCGTGGCCGTGGCGCGATAGACGGGTGGTCTTGCGTAATTCCACAGCGTCGCCGGCACCAGAACCAACGCGAACGCGGCGAGAAACCAGAGCGCCAGCGACAGGGGGCCGCGCCGCGGCGGCTGCGCGCGCGCCTGCTCGGCGCCGGTCACGACCTCGATGCGCGGAACCGGGCCATCGGTCCGCGGACCGGGCAGCTCCAGCGGGCTCGGACCATCGATGCGATAGCGCGCGTCGCTCAACATGCCCTCTCGGGTTCTGCGGGCGGGGCGCCCGCGGACTCGTCGGGGAATCGGCGCATCTGGCGCCGACGGGCTGCCGCTCCGCTCAACCGGCGGCGTGGTAGGGCCGGCTCAGCTCGTGCACCGCCTCCACCATCACCGCCGCATGCTCGGGGTCGGCGTCCGGGTGGATACCATGACCGAGATTGAACACGTGGCCACTGCCGGCACCGTAGCTCGCCAGCACCCGGCCCACCTCGCGGTGGATACGCTCCGGCGAGGCATACAGGGTGCAGGGATCGAGATTGCCCTGCAAGGCAACCTTGTCCTTCACCATACGGCGGGCGTCGGAGAGCTCAGTGGTCCAGTCCACGCCGAGGGCGTCGCAGCCGGTCTCCGCCATACGGTCAAGCCATTGGCCCGCGCCCTTCGAGAACAGCACCACCGGCACGCGGCGGCCGTCGGCCTCGCGGGTCAGGCCGTCGACAATGCGCTCCATGTAGCGGAGCGAGAACTCGCGGAAGTCGCCCGGGGTCAGCACGCCGCCCCAGGTATCGAATACCATGGCCACCTGGGCGCCGGCCGCGATCTGGGCGTTGAGATAGAGCGTCACGGCATCGGCCACCTTGCCGAGCAGCGCGTGCATCAGGTCCGGGCGGTCGAACATCATCGCCTTGCTGAGCGCGAAGTGCTTGGTGGTGCCGCCCTCGATCATGTAGGTGGCGAGCGTCCAGGGGCTGCCGGAGAAGCCGATGAGCGGCACGCGGCCGGCGAGCTCGCGGCGGATCACCCGCACCGCATCCATGACGTAGCGCAGCTCGTCCTCCGGGTCGGGCACGCGGATGCGGTCCACGTCGGCCTGCGAGCGCACCGGATGCTCGAAGTGCGGCCCTTCGCCCTCGGCGAAATAGAGCCCGAGACCCATGGCGTCCGGCACCGTCAGGATGTCGGAGAACAGGATGGCGGCATCCAGCGGGAACCGCTCCAGTGGCTGGATAGTCACCTCGCAGGCGAGCTCGGGGTTGCGGCAAAGGTCCATGAAGCTGCCGGCCCGCGCGCGGGTCTCGCGATACTCGGGGAGATATCGCCCGGCCTGGCGCATCATCCAGACTGGGGTGTAGTCGACGGGTTCGCGCAGCAGGGCGCGCAGCAGGGTGTCGTTGGAGAGCTCGTTCACGGGGCAGGATTCCGGCGGCGTGGTGGTTTGGGATGATCGTTGTGCCGCGCAGCATACTACAGGGGTCGGCCCGGCGAGCAATGCGCCGGGCCATGACGGACGCGCGTCGGCCGGCAGAAGGAAGGGTGCTGCACTGCGGCGCTGGGTCAGTACAATGCCCGGATGGAAGACGTCTCCGCGATCCTCGACAACCTGAACGAGGCCCAGCGCACCGCCGTCACGGCGAGCGCGGGCAACCGCCTGGTGCTCGCCGGCGCCGGCTCCGGCAAGACGCGGGTGCTGGTGCACCGCATCGCTTGGCTGATCCAGGTTGAGCAGGTGCCGCCGTGGTCGCTGCTGGCGGTGACTTTCACCAACAAGGCCGCCCGCGAGATGAAGCAGCGCATCGAGCAGATGCTGCACCAGCCGATCGGCGGTATGTGGGTGGGCACCTTCCACGGCCTGGCGCATCGGTTTCTGCGCGCCCACTGGCAGGACGCCAAGCTGCCGCAGCAATTCCAGATCCTGGACTCGGACGATCAGTTCCGGCTGGTGCGCCGCATCCTCAAGGAGATGACGCTGGACGAGGCGCGCTGGCCGCCGCGGCAGGTGCAGGGCTTCATCAACAAGCACAAGGATGAGGGGCACCGCGCGCAGCACGTGGACGGCGGCGGCGACTTCTACCAGCACCAGATGATCGACATCTACAAGCGCTATCAGGACGCCTGTGAGGCCGCGGGCGTCGTGGACTTCGCGGAGCTGCTGCTGCGCGCGCACGAGGTGCTGCGCGACCGCCCGGACATCCTGCACCACTACCGCGAGCGCTTCCGGCACATCCTGGTGGACGAGTTCCAGGACACCAACGCCATCCAGTACGCCTGGCTGCGCCTCCTGGCAGGTGAGCGCGACAACCTGTTCCTGGTGGGTGACGACGACCAAAGCATCTACGGCTGGCGCGGCGCCAAGGTGGAGCACATCCAGCGCTTCCAGCGCGAGTATCCGAACACCGAGGTCGTGCGGCTGGAGCAGAACTACCGCTCCACCGGCAATATTCTGAGCGCCGCCAACACGCTCATCGCCAATAATCCCACACGGCTCGGCAAGAACCTCTGGACCGAGGACGGCGCCGGCGAGCCCATCCGCGTCTACGCCGCCTTCAACGAGGTGGACGAGGCGCGCTTCGTCGTCGAGCGCATCCGCAAGTACTGCGTGGACGAAGGCACCGCCCGCGCCGA
>NZ_JAJDNQ010000101.1 GCF_022340605.1 Thiohalocapsa sp. | reverse complement strand
GGGCAAGAAGCCTGGCGGCATGATGACCGAAACGTTGACCCTTTCGGGCAAGGTCGTCGGCCTGAACAAGGCAAAGGGCACTGTGACGATCGAAGGCCCCAACACAACTCGCACCCTAGACGTACAGGACCCCACGATGCTCGACGGCGTCAAGGTCGGCGACGGTGTCGTCGCTACGTTCCGCAACGAGGTTGTCGGCGAGGTCAGGTAGTCGCGGCGCCGGTCCTGCGCTCTAGCCCGGCGAGAAGCTCAAACGCTCCTCGCCGTAACCTGTAACCAATGGCCCTGTGCCTGCAATGCCAAGCATTCATGCGAGTGCGCGGCTTTTGTAGACAACTGAATGAAACCGTACGGGATCTTGTCTGGCTGCTGCTGGCGCGTTTCTCCTTTTGTGGCCACCATCGGCTATTAGCTGTTCTGTCTGCAGACACATAAGGCGGACCTGGAAGCGGCGGCGGGCGATGCCATTGGGGGCCGGTGGCGATCGACGGCGTTGACGTTCCCGCCCCGCCGCCACGACACCACCACGATCAGCTGTTCCAGCATCTGCATGAGGGCGCGAGACGGGAGGGCTCCGCAAACCTGAGCGGGCGCGATGGCAGTCACTTGCCGTCTAAAGGACGATTCGGCGCCGTAGGCATCATGTCTGGCGTCGATGCTTCAGGCCAGACCGCCGCGATATTCGCGAGGTGTCATGCCCGTCAGCCGCTTGAACGCCCTGGAAAAATGTGGCGTGTTCTCGTAGCCGGCGGCAAACGCGATGTCGGCGATATTCAGGTCGGAATCAGCCATCAGGTCGGACGCGATCGAGAAACGCGCCTCCTGGACGATGTCGGAATAGGTCGAGCCGGTTTGCGCCAGCCGACGCTGCAAGGTGCGCTCGCTCATACCGACGATCTCGGCCACCACCGATAGGTGTGGATGCCCCTGAGCGAGATAGGGACGGATGATCGCGCGCGGTGCGCTCACGAAGTCCCAGGCGTCACCCCGGCCAGATGGCGTTTGCGGGGGGATCGGCGGATTGCCGACGTGATCTGGTCTTAACCGGCGGTCGATGCCGGTCCGCGCCATGTCGGCCACCGCGACGAGTACCGAACGCACGCCTGGCCGGTCAGGATGCGGGTGTTGCCGTAGGCTTCCAGCGTGGCCTCGGATGGCCGCCCGCGCGAGACGAAGGTGATCTCGACCGGGCGCCGAACAGTTCCGGCGGCACTGCGCACGATATCAATGATCCCCGCGATCACCTTCCACTCGGCGAATCCTACAAAAGGACTGTTCTGAAAGCCCAGTACTTCGCAAATCACGCGTCTATCGGCGCCTTCACGGCGGATGTCGATCTTTACGGCGCCGTTTTCCCGGTGCACATGGTTGGACAGGGCCTCGATGCGGGAAAGTCCGGTGGGAGCCCGGATCACTGCGCGGTGTAAATCGGGATGCAGCGTACTGAGCGAAGCCGCGCGGCCCGCGAGGAAGCCGAGCTCCATGATCCCTACCTCGCGTCTCGAGCGCCAAACCCAGTCGAGGGCGCGAGGCAAACCGACGTAAGCATCGGGTGTTTGTTCAATAAAAACAGGGAGCCGCGAGCACTCCAACGCTCGCTGCACCGGCTCGCCAGCCGCTCGGAGGACACCGATATAGTCGATCAGATGCTGCGCCCGGACGACGGGAATATTCAGGTCGCGATCTCCGTGATCGGCTGGAACGGGGACGCCCCCGCAGATTGGCGTGACATGGTCAGACCGAGGCGATCAAGCCTGACATCATTCCCGTAGATATATGGTTATCACAGCAATGATTCCAAATTTCCGTCCCAAGCCTGAGCAGACAACGTCTCGCAGTCAGAGCGGATTCATTCATCCACGCGGTCACGCGAATAAGTCATGCTCGTACCTGTCCCTCGCTATCGGACGCTGGCCGCCCTCGCGGTCTTCGGCCTGTCGACGTCTCCGCTCACCTCCCTCGCGGCGGATCAGGTCGATCCCTACGACGGTAGCTGGCACTTCACGCTGACGCCCTACGTCTGGCTGCCAAACATCAACGTATTTCTGCCGCACGATCGACGGACGGATTCTGGGGTCCGACCTCGGCGATTTCAGCGTCAGCACCGAGATCGGCCCGAACGACTATCTGCAAAACCTTGAGTTCGGCGCCATGGCCACCGGCGAGGTACGCAAGGGCGACTGGTCGGTGTTCACCGACATCATCTACTTCGACTTCGGCGATCAGCGCTCGCGGAACGGCAAGAATGATGCGGACCTGCGCATGACCGGCCCGGCCCTGGGGGCGACCTTCCGCTGGTAAGTGCAGGATCTCGACTCCGATCCCAACGCGTTCCGGAAGAGGCATTGCTCCCGGTGCATGGCCTTCGCTGGACTGGTTATCGCAATTTTGATGCAGCGCGAGGAATTGCAGCTTCAACGCGAAGAGCTTAAGCGGACGAACGAAGAAATGCGATTGCAGCGCTTCGAGCGAATGTTTTTCGAGATGCTTCGGCTGCACAACGAGATTGTGAACGCGATGCGAATCGACTTCGCTGGAGAGCGATACGTTGACGAAGCAGGCCCCCCAGAACTGATTTCCACTCCCGTCATGGGCCGAGACTGCTTCCGGGAATTCGAGCGGCAACTCGACGGGTGCCTCGATCGGCAAGATTTGCCACACGAGGATCTCGGCAAAAGGTCAACTGGGCTTATATGAAATTCTGGCGCCAGAACCAACAATACCTAGGGCACTATTTCCGCCACCTCTATCGCACATTACGATTTGTGAATGATAGCGATGAACAGGACAAGGTCCTGTATTCGGGCATCCTGCGAGGGCAGCTATCCGATTTGGAGCTGAACCTCCTGTATTACAATTGCCTGTCGAGTCATGGCAGAGAAAAATTCAAGCCGCTGGCTGAGAATTACGCGCTGTTTGACAATCTTCCGATCGATTCAATCGACCGTAAGCACCTATCGCTTTATTCAGCGGAAGCCTGGGGAGACCAAGCCGAACGCGTTGCAAAGATGGCGGCTTCTCGTACAGGGATGAGCCAGGGGACCAAGGATGACGAGGCGGCGTCTGAACGCTGATGCGCGGGTTCGTGATCGCGCCGGCGGGTTTACAAATAGCGCTCCGGCTCTATATTTTGTCAACCGGGCATCGCGAGGGCAGCAACCATGATCGGACTGCGCATCAAGCTTGCGCGGCGCTCCGCCGGGCTGTCGCTGCGTGCGGCAGCCGAGCGTGCAGCCTCAGCCACACCATGATCGGCAAGTACGAGGGCGATGCCACGGTGCCGTCCTCGGACGTGCTGCTCAAGCTGGCCGAGACCTTCGGCGTGCGGGTCGAGTTCTTCTTCCGGCAGCGCGACGCGCGCCTTACCGGGGTCGAGTACCGCAAGGCGTCGCGCCTCGGCCGGAAGACGCTGGACCGGATCGAGGGCAACGTGCGCGAGCAGGTGGAGCGGTTTCTTTCCCTCGAAGATTACTTGCCGGCGCGGCCGATCACGCCGTTTGCGCTGCCGGAGACGTTGCCGCCAGCCATCTCGACGCTGGGGGACATCGAAGACCTGGTGCTCGGCCTGCGCGAGGGCTGGGGGCTTGGCAATGACCCGATCCCAGTCGTGACGGACATGCTCGAAGAGCGCGGCATGCTGGTGGTGCAATGCCCGGCCGGGCCGGAGGACAAGTTCGACGGGCTGGCCGCGGAGGTCGATGGAATACCCGTGATCGTCGTCGGGCGCGACTGGCCGGGAGACCGGCAACGCTTCACGCTGGCGCATGAATTCGGCCACGTGGTGCTGCGCGGACGACTGGCCGACGGTCTGGACGAGGAGGCCGCGGCGAATCGCTTTGCCGGCGCCTTTCTCGCGCCCGCCCCGGAGGTCATCAAGGAGCTTGGCCCGCGCCGGACCCGCCTGGAGCCGCGCGAGCTTTGCGTGCTGAAGCAAACCTACGGATTGAGCATGGGTGCCTGGCTGTTTCGCGCCCGCGATGTCGGGGTGCTCGATCAGCCGTCCTATGTTGCCGCGGTGAAGCAGTTTCGCATCAAAGGTTGGCATCGCCGCGAGCCCTGCGAGCCCTATCCGCCCGAACGGCCCCAGCTCTTCGAGCAAATGGTCTTTCATGCCCTCGCCGAGGACTACATCACCGAGTCCAAGGCCGCGGAGCTGTTCGGGCTGCCGTTGATGGACTTCGTCGCCCTACGGAACATGGAGCCCACCGATGCGGTTGTTGATCAGTGATGCCAATGTCCTGATCGACTTGGACATAGGGGGTCCTGCAGCGACTGTTCCAGCTCCGCGACTACCGATTTGCCGTCCCTGACGTGCTGTTCGCCGAGGAGCTGGCGAAGCATCACCCGCAGTTGCCCGAGATTGGCCTGGAATTGCTCACCCTCGGCGCGCCCGCGATCACCGAAACGCTGGCGCTGACGGCCCGCTATGCCGGCCCCGGCGTGAGCCTCAACGACCTCATGACCCTCGCACTCGCGCGCCAGGAAAGATGCCCGGTGCTCACCGGCGACCGCGTTTTGCGCCGGATTGCCGGTGACGAGGGGGTTGCCGTCATGGGCAGGCTTTGGCTTATGGAGCGGCTGGTCGCGGGCGAGGTGATCGGCATCGGGGAGGCAGAAGCCGCCTATGCGCGCATGCGGGCAGGTGGTCGCAGACTTCCATGGGATCAGGTGCAACGACAGATCGACCGGCTCGGCGGAGGCGACTTCTGATGACAGACAGCGTGGCGACGCCATCCGGCGGACTCCTGACCGATTCCGCATGGGACACCAAGTACAGCCCCGAGCACGGCGACCTGGTGCAGGGCTTCTACGTGCCGGCGCTCCAATGCGCCATTCGCTACGACCGCTCCACCGGCTTCTTCAACGCCTATGCCCTGGCGCTCGCCGCCCGCGGTGTCGAGGCGCTAATCGGCAGCGGCGGCAAGATGCGCCTCGTGGTCGGCTGCACCCTGAGCGCGGAGCATGTAGCGGCCATCGAGCAGGGCGCCAAGCTGCGGGATACGGCGGCGGCCATGCTGGCGGAGCCGCTTCGGGCAGGAGTACCCACGCATCCGCATCCTCAACCTGCACTACGAGGACACAGTGGAAGCGGATGTCTATCAGGCGCTGCGGCAGCGCATCGACCTGTTTCAGAGCTTCGTGGGGCGCTTGCAGCCGATCCTCTCCAGGCTGCCGGGCGCCATCAAGCAGGTCGCCATAGGCCGCGCCGAGCAGCGCGACCTTGCCCGCTCCAACCTGCTCGCCGACATCGAGTCAGAGGTGGACGCACAGGCCAACACCGGCTTCGACCTAGACGAGGTCACCGCCGCCGACCTGGAAGAGCCGCCGCGTCCGACGCCGGCCTATGGGCTGAACGAATTGGGGCAGGTGCTGCAACGCCCTGAGCTGTTGCCGCCGGGTGCGGAGGTCAGCCCACTGGGCAAGAAGGACTTCAAGTACCTCGCACCGGGGATGCGCGTTCCGATCCGCGTCACGACCGACCCCACCTTCTACGACCAGCACCCCGACAGCACCGAGCTTTGGTCGCCTGGCAGCCCGGTATTCCCGACACCGGAGGAGGCCACGTCGGCCGACGAACTGCAACGAGTGGATCTGAAGGCAATGCTGTCCGATAAGACAAGTGCCACCTGAACCTCATGGCGGCGGACACCAACACCTGGGAGCAGAGCGCCGCCTTCGCGCTCGACAGCCAGCCAAGCGTCGAGCGCTGGGTCAACAACGAGCACCCGGGCCTGCGCGTCCCCTACGGTAAGGGCGGCGTACCGGCCAGCCATCTGCCGGACTTCATCGCCGTGCTGCTGGCCGGGTTACGGCTTCTGATCGAGATCAAGGGCCAGTACGGCGACGACGCGGACCTGAAGGCGAAGGCCGCTCGGCGCTGGACTGCGGCAGTGACCGGTCACGGCGGCTTCGACACCTGGCAGTACGTCGTCATCCAAGACCCGCCCGCGCTGACCAGGTTGCTGGACGAGTTGGCACCGCAGAACCAGCCGGCGCTCGCGCTGAGCTGACGGCCTTCCGCTAGAGCCCGATCCGATACCCCCTGCTTGCAACGCGATCTCGCGCGCACGTGCGCGCGCACGCGCGCGGGGAAACTAAAGCCGCTTTGGCCCGCCTTCTTGGCCCATCGGCGCGCCTGACGCCTACCCTGCCCCTAGGCCGACTGTTGAGATTTGTAGCTCAGGTGTAGCTCAGTGGCGACCCGGCGAAGCCGGGCCGATTCGCGCACAAAAAAGCCGCCCGAAGGCGGCCGTTTCTGTTTCTGGTGGCTACGGCTAGATTCGAACTAGCGACATCGGCATTATGAGTGCCGCGCTCTAACCAACTGAGCTACGTAGCCGGAAAGATCGCGTAGTCTATCCTGGCAGGCCAACCCGGTCAAGCCCACGGGCATGAGCATTGGCGCCTGGCCTTTCCGCTAGACATTGAACCTGAAGTGAACCACGTCGCCGTCGCGGACGACGTAGTCCTTGCCCTCGCTGCGGAGCTTGCCGGCCTCCTTGGCGCCCTGCTCGCCCTTGCAGGCAATGAAGTCGTCGTAGCCGATCACCTCGGCGCGGATGAAGCCGCGCTCGAAGTCGGTGTGGATAACGCCGGCGGCCTGCGGCGCGGTGGCGTCCTTGGGGATGGTCCACGCGCGGCATTCCTTGGGGCCGGCGGTGAAATAGGTCTCCAGGCCGAGCAGCCGGTAGCCGGCGCGCACGACGCGGTTGAGGCCCGGCTCGTCGAGGCCCAGGTCGGCGAGGAATTCGGCCCGCTCGTCCTCGTCCAACTCCACGATCTCGGCCTCGATGGCGGCGCACACGGGCACCACCTCGGCACCCTCTGCCCGGGCATGCTCGCGCACCCGCTCCAGCAGCGGGTTGTCCTGGAAGCCGTCGTCGGCGACGTTGGCGACGTACATCGTCGGCTTGGCGGTGAGCAGGAAGAGCTCGCGCAGCTCGGCGCGCTCGTCGTCGGTCAATGGCATTGCGCGCACCGCCAGGCCCTGGTCCAGATGCGCCGCGACCCGCTCCAGCAGCGCCTTGCGCGCGAGCTGCGCCTTGTCGCCGGTCTTGGACGCCTTGACCGCGCGGTCCAGCGCCTTGCCGACGGTCTCGAGATCGGCGAGCGCCAGCTCGGTGTCAATGACTTCGATGTCGCGCACCGGGTCGACGCTGCCGGCCACGTGGGCCACGTCGTCGTCCTCGAAGCAGCGCACCACGTGGGCGACGGCGTCGGTCTCGCGGATGTTGGCGAGGAACTTGTTGCCGAGCCCCTCGCCCCGGGATGCGCCGGCGACGAGGCCCGCGATGTCCACGAACTGCATGGTCGTGGGCACGACCTTGGCCGGTTGGACGATGGCGGCGATGGCATCGAGCCGCGCGTCCGGCAGCGGCACGACGCCGACGTTCGGATCGATGGTGCAGAAGGGGTAGTTCTCCGCAGCGATGCCGGAGCGGGTCAGCGCGTTGAAGAGCGTGGACTTGCCGACGTTGGGCAGGCCCACGATGCCGCATTTGAAGCCCATGACTGGGGACCGGTGGGTTGGCTCGACAGAAAGCCCGCCATCATAGCCCAACCGGCCCGGCGCTGTATGCGCTGGCGTGCCTCAGCAGCCCTCACTGGCGTCGCGGTTGTAAACGTCCTCGAAGCGAACGATGTCGTCCTCGCCCAGATAGCCGCCGGACTGCACCTCGATGATCTCCAGCGGCACCTTGCCCGGGTTCTCCAGGCGGTGGGTGGCGCCGACGGGAATGTACGTGGACTGGTTCTCGGCCAGCAGGAAGGTCTTGTCGTCGCAGGTGACCCGGGCGGTGCCGGACACCACGATCCAATGCTCCGCGCGATGATGGTGCATCTGGAGGGACAGGGACTCGCCCGGGCTCACGGTGAGGCGCTTGACCTGATAGCGCGGGCCGGCATCAATGGACTCGAACGCGCCCCAGGGTCGATGCACGCGCTGGTGATGGCGATACTCGCTGCGCTGCGCACCCTTGAGGAACTGGGTCACGACCTTGACGTCCTGGGCGTGGTCCTTGTCCGCAACCAAAACGGCATCCGGCGTTTCGACAATGATGCAATCGTTGACGCCGACGGCGGCAACCATGCGGTGCTGCGCCAGCACCAGATTGTTGGTGGCGTCATGCACGAAGGCGTCTCCCTCCAGCACATTGCCCGCGGCGTCCTGCTCACGCACTTCCCACAGCGCCGACCAGGCGCCGACGTCGGACCAGCCCACCGACAGTGGCAGCACTGCCGCCGGCGGGAGATCGGCGGCCGCCTCCGGCGCGTCGGCAGACAGGCGCTCCATGACGGCGTAGTCGATGGAGTCGCTGGGGCAGGCGGCGAAACACCCGGCATCGAGCCGCTGAAAGTCACCATCGCGCGAGCCGGCAGCGAGCGCCGCCTCGCAGGCATCCAGAATACGCGGACGGAAGCGCCGTATGAGCGCCAGCCAGACGGATGCGCGCAACATGAAAATACCGCTGTTCCACAGGTACTCACCGCTGGCCACATAACCCTCGGCGGTGGCGAGGTCGGGCTTCTCGACGAAGGCGTGCAGGCCGAACGCCTCGCCGCCGAGCCCCGCGTGCGGATAGGGCTCGCCCTGACGGATGTAGCCATACCCCGTCTCGGGCTTGGTGGGCACGATGCCGAAGGTGATCACCGCACCGGCGTCGGCGAGCAGATAGCCGTCGGCTACCACGGCCCGAAAGCCGGCCGCATCGGCAATGGTATGGTCCGCGGGCATCACCAGCAGCACCGGATCGGTGTCGCCATCGCCAATGCCGGCCGCCAGCGCCGCCAGCGTCAATGCCGGCGCCGTGTTGCGGCCGATGGGCTCCAGCAAGATCGACGCACAATCGCGCCCCAGCACGCGAAACTGCTCCGCCACCAGAAATCGATGCGCTTCATTGCAAACCACGAGCGGGTTCTGCACGCTCAATCCGAGTCTGGGGTGCTCGGCGGCGAGGTGGTCCAGCCGCAGCGCCGTCGCCTGAAGCATGGTGTGCTCCCCCGCCAAGGGCAGGAACTGCTTCGGGTAGGCCTCGCGGGACAAAGGCCACAAGCGCGTGCCGGAGCCGCCAGACAGAATGACGGGGAGCAGGGACATAATGCGTTCCTCCAATATTGCCGGCAACATCACCGGGCGAGAGGGCCGGATTAAAACAACCGACCCACGGACGGTAAATTCGCGGCCTCGATGGTCCCGCTCGGCACCGTGCCCCACGATGCTAGACAGTTCCGCCTGATATCCTCCGAGTACACGCTGCTGCGGCCATCATCGGTGAATCAGCGCATACCGTTCGGGGGTAGAATGCCGACGAAATTTCGGCACCGCAAGCCGCGGATAATGAGGCCGGTACCAAACCGCGCTTTCGAACGCCGAGCGGACTCGCGCCTGACTCTGAACAGATTTCGGCACGGGAGGCAACCGATCACCGGCCTCTCGGCAGGGCGCGCCGAGACTCGCGGCGCTCGCATCGGCTCGGTCGCCTGGCGTCCATGACGGAGCCATATCGTGTACGCGACGCCGACAAGACCGTCCAGACAGGGTTGCATCGACTGCCCATGGCGACCACCAGCCCACTGCCCGACATCGCCGGCCTCGACGGCTCGGCCCTCGCCGAGCGCCTGCAAGGTGACGCGGTGCTGGCCCGCTCGATCCTGCGGCATTTCGCTGAGACTCAGCACCGTGCCGCCGAGGGCCTGCCGCAACAGGTGCAGCGCGACGCCATCGCCGCATTCCGGCGCGCGCACGATCTCAAGGGCGCGCTCGGCAACGTCGGCGCCGACGCCCTGTGGGCGCAGACGCGGCTGCTGTGCGACGCCCTGAGCGCCGAGCCGCCGGACCTGCCCGCGGCACGCGCTGCCGCAAGGCTACTGGAGAATGGACTGCCCAGACTGTGCGACGCCATCCTCCGGGAGCTGCCGCCGTCGGCACCCACCCAGACGCCGTCGGCACCACCCGCGCCCCGACCAGCGCCCCGACCAGCGCCCCGACCAGCGCCAAGCGCCGCGACGCAGGACGCGCAAACGGCCGACACCTTCTCGCAACGACTGCGGGATCTGGCCGACTGGTTGCGCCGCGGGCGAGCGCGTGAAGCCAAACAGGCAGTGCGGGAATTGCGCGCGCTGCCTACCGCGGGCGCGGAACAGCGGCTGCTGGATGATCTCGCCTGGTTGGTAAGCCGTTATCGCCTGGGCGAGGCCCTGCGGCTTCTGGAGCAGCGAGACAATGGCTGAGCCGGGGCCGCCGAAGGTGCTCGTCGTCGACGACAACGAGACCAATCTCGATATTCTGCTCGGACTGCTGGCCGACTACGACGTCATCGTCGCGCTGGACGGTCACAGCGCCCTCGACCTGCTGCGGCAGGAGACACCGGACGTCATCCTGCTCGACATCGTCATGCCCGGCATGGACGGCTACGAGGTCTGCGCCCGCATCAAGGCCGACGCCGGCCTGCGCGACATCCCGATCCTCTTCATCACCGCCAAGACGGACGAGGCGAGCCTGGTGCGCGCCTTCGACATCGGCGGCAGCGACTATGTCACCAAGCCATTCCGCTCGCGCGAACTGCTGGCGCGCGTGCGCATCCAGGTGCAATACCGGCGCGCCATGGAACAACTCCGGCACATTGCGGTGACCGACGAGCTCACCGGGGTGCGCAACCGTCGCGCCTTCTTCGAGCGCGCAGGCCGACTCTTCGCCGACGCGCGGGCGCATGACCGGGCGCTATCGGCACTGATGCTCGACATCGACCACTTCAAGCAGATCAACGACACCCACGGGCACGCCATCGGCGACATCGCGCTGAAGCATTTCGCGGCAGCCGTGCAGACACGCCTGCCCCGGACACACCTGTTCGGGCGTCTCGGCGGTGAAGAATTCGCGCTGCTGGCGCCCGGTACCGACGCCGATGAAGCGGCCGACCTGGCCGAGCACCTGCGCGCAACCGTGCACGCCCTACGCGTGGAAGAAGCGGTCGCCGACCTGCGGCTGACCGTCAGCATAGGGCTCGCGGCGCTGAGCGAGGGTGCGCTGAACCTGGACGACCTGCTGCGCCGGGCGGACGACCGACTGTACGAGGCCAAGCGCAGCGGACGCAATCGGGTGTGGTGGTTGCGCCGGATTGGAAATTGAGCGCAACACCCGCGGGCGCGCCTTGCGGCGTTGCCTGCATTGGGAAGAACCTGCGTTGCTGGCCACCCCGGCCAAGCATCGGCGTCGCTTCAGGTCGCAAGGTGGCAATCAGGCCGCGTGACGGCTGCGCCTGAGGTCCGTGGCTTGGCAGTGCGTGGCGTGATCGACGAACTGCGTGAACTCCCGCGCGGGCAGCAGCACCCAGCCGCGGAAGCCCTCGCGCAGGCTGGCGTCGTTCACCCGCATCGGCCGGTCGTAGGAGACCTCCACCAGCATCAGATCCAACACGCCCAGGTGCGCACCCGGGTCCGACAGATGCGTGTTGCGAGCCCAATCGGGCAAGCGCAGCAAAAGGTCGAGCGCGGCCTGGCCACTCAGACCCCGCTGCCCAGCGTAGCCCAGCAGCAATAGGCGCTTGTACTCGATCTCCGCGTCGAAGCCATCGTCAAACAAGTCCACCTGGACAGCCGCGTCCAGTTGCACGTTGCCGCGGATCACCAGATAGACGAACAGGTCGTGCAGTGCCTGCCAGGTGTGCGGCGGACACTCACGAGCGGCGAGCATTGCGTAACGGATTTGCCGGCGATGGAACTTGAACAGGTTGCGCAGAACCCACTGGCGGTTCTCCTCGGTTGCGGCCGCGCAGCGGTAGCGCTGGCGGTCCAGTTCCTGAAACAACCGGTCGAAATTGCCGCGCATCAACGCGTCCAGGCGTTGCTCACCCGTGAGGCCGGTCGGCTTGTCGAAGCCGCCATAAGGTAGGCGCGGGTCCGGGTTCGGCAAGGCCGCACAGACCTTGAGCACCGGGCGCTTGTACAGGCGCATCAGCTCCAGCCGCACCTCGGGCGCCAGGTCTATCAGCGCCAACCGGTCGAGGCGCATGACCAGCGCGGGCAGCACCTCGCGAACGCTGCGCGCCCGCTGTGCCGCCAGCCACTCCGCGGTGCCGGCCACGTCATCCAGCGCCTGCAGCATCCAGTCCGCGCGGCGCTTGGCGGCCGGTCTTGCTATGATGGTAGTCATAAGTACAGGTGTTGCCAGTTGTTCCGATGGATCAGACCCCCGCAAACCGGGGGCGGCCCCGGTCCTGCCCCCATGTTCCCTAAGGATAAGCCGGTTGATCGGCATCTCCCGTGCGGAGCCGCACGCCCCGCCATTGTCAGCGGCGAAACCCGCTGAAAATGATGGCGTTTGGAAAGCGCCCGGACATGCCAGCCAAGCCCAACGCCGCGCCGGTGTTGGCCAGACTGGCCAACGATTGGGATCTCCTTAGTAGATTAGTGTGGCAATGGATTCCTAGGTTGCCTATAGGCAAGTTGCTTAGCTTTTACGGCGCACGTACATCCCGGAGATCAGAGGCGGCGGCAAGAACAAGGCAGTTGCAGCACAAGCCGCCAAGTACCGGGCCGTGCAGGTGCAGGCCGCGGCTGCCGGTTCCCCGCGCCCGCGGAGCGCGCAGACACACGGTAGGCAGCCGGCCGGACGCATGTCATCATTGCCGCTTTCAGAGCTTCGCTAAGGGGTCCGCTTCCGGGCCAGCGCTTTCCTCGTGCCTAAACAGCAACGCAAGATCCTTATCGTCGGCAGCGGCGGCCGTGAGCATGCACTCGCATGGAAGGTCGCGCAGTCACCCATGGCCGAGCGCGTCTTCGTCGCGCCTGGCAACGGCGGCACCGCAACCGAGACGGGTGTCGAGAACGTCCCCATCGACGCGACAGACATCGACGCCCTGGTCGCCTTCGCCACCGACGCCCGCATCGAACTGACCATCATCGGCCCCGAGGCGCCGCTGGTGGCAGGCGTCGTCGACGCCTTCGCCGCCGCCGGCTTGCGCTGCTTCGGCCCCCGGCAGGCGGCGGCTCGACTCGAGGGCTCCAAGGCCTTCGCCAAGGACTTCATGGTGCGCCACGGCATCCCCACGGCACACCATCGGTCCTTCAGCGACCCGGTCGCGGCGCTCGAGCATCTGCACGCAGTCGGCGCCCCGGTCGTGGTCAAGGCCGATGGCTTGGCCGCCGGCAAGGGCGTCATCCTGGCCGAGGACATGGCGACCGCTGAAGCCGCGGTGCAGGACATGCTCAGCGGCAACCGTTTCGGCACGGCCGGCAACATGGTGGTGATCGAGGCATGGCTGCGCGGACGCGAAGTGAGCTTCATCGCCCTGGTGGATGGCGAGGACATCCTGCCGCTGGCGAGCTCGCAGGATCACAAGGCCCGCGACGACGGTGGCCGTGGTCCGAACACTGGCGGCATGGGCGCCTTCTCGCCGTCACCGCTGGTAACGCCGGCGCTGGAGCGGCGCATCATGGACGAGGTCATGCGACCGACCGTCGCCGGTCTTGCGGCGGACGGGCTGCGCTATGTCGGTTTTCTTTATGCCGGCCTCATGATTACCGAGGACGGCACCCCGTACGTGCTGGAGTACAATTGCCGACTCGGCGATCCGGAAACACAACCGATCCTGATGCGGCTGGAATCGGACCTGTTGGGCCTCATCGACGCCGCGCTGACGGGGAACTTGGCCAGCATGAGCGCACAGTGGCGCACCGAGGCGGCCTTGGGCGTCGTCCTCGCCTCGGGCGGATATCCCGGCAAATACGCGAAGGGTCTGGTGCTGAAGGGCGCACTCGACCCGCAGCCGCCGGACGTCAAGGTGTTCCATGCGGGCACGGCACTGCGCGAGACCGACATCCTCAGCGATGGTGGCCGGGTGCTCTGCGTGACCGCGCTGGGCGCAGACATCGCGCAGGCACGGTCGCGAGCCTACGCCGCGTTGGGCAACATCGGGCTGACTGGCGGTTTCTATCGCAGCGACATCGGCCTGTCCGCAACGGCATGACACGGCTTTGCGCCGGCGGGACGCCCAGGCGCCCAACCAACAACGCCCAGCCAACAACGCCCAGCCAACAACGCCCAGCCAACAACGCCCAGCCAACAACGCCCGCCAAAGCGTGCACGGTCCAGGGTGCACCCGACAAAGGGCTCATCGAGGCCGCACGCTCCACCGCAGACCGGGATTTGCCGCGCCAACGCAGCCGCAGGAGGGAAACACCGACGCGGCACCGGGGCAGCGCGGGCGCCCGCAGCATGCCAGACTTTACAATGTTTGACCCGACGCCAAACGGCGATGACCACAAATTCCTTTCTGAACAGAATCTTATCCGATCAGGCATGCCTCTTGCTGGCAGATTGAGAAACAACTGTCAACTGTAAAGGACGCAAAATGACTGAACAGCCACGCGAGCAATGCCTCCCACAGCTGCGGTCGCGCGACGGCGAAGGCACCGGCGCCCCCGACCATGCGCATGGCCGTCATCATCGCCATGCGCAGAACGCGCCGGTATCCGGGGCGCGCCGCCATCTGCTCAAGGCCGCCGCGTCCGTCGGACCGGTCATCGCCACGCTGCCCAGCGGCGAGGCGTTTGCCATGGCCAGCGCATTGCAGTGTGTGATCAAGGAGCAGGACGGCTCGCAGGATCAGCCCCAAGGCGTCGTGGCAGTTGCCGATGCAGATAACTACATCCGCGTGCCGGGCCGGCGGGAAGAGTGGTTCAGCACGAAGTCGACCGCCGACGGCGGCGCCGGTGTCGGCATCATCGAGGTCTACCGATTTCCCGACCAGGATGGCAACGAAGTCGTCATCGTGGGCGACAACGCGGACACCGCAGTGTCACCCATCGCACCGGTCGGAACGTGGTTCGATACCAGCACGAGCTATTTCGTTCGCGGCGAAGACAAGCTCTTCCTCCGCATGTATTACGCGGACCCCAATCCGATCACTGGACCAAGCGACGTGGCCGTGGACGTGACCGGTACGGACGCGAACGGATACTACTACCCCGCCACCGGCTGCGCCATCAGCAACCCAAGCTCCGCATGGCCGGGGCCGACCGCCTCGCCACCGACACTCGCGGGCCCCGAGGGCGCACCGGCAGGACCCGGCACCCATTGCATCTACCCGCTGGCGGTGCAGGCCGATCCGACCGGGCCGGGCAACGTGCCGTTGACGGCGAGTTGCCTGCTGAGCTTCAATTCCTAGCGTCCCAATTCCCAGCGCTGCAATTTCTAGTGCTCCTGACCCGAGCTTTGCACGCCGCAACGGGCGCGCAGGGGTTGCGCGCGACCACGCCTCCGACGCCATCACAAGGTGAATACCCTTGGTCCCTTTGGCCCCTGGCCGGATAGAGCTCACGGAAGCCGCGAGCAAGCGCTGGGCCCTGGTCAACGAGGCATCCTTGGCTTGGGCTGTCTGGGACACTGACAACGCGCTGTTCCATGGCGAAACCGGAGAGACCCACCTGCTGAGCGAATTGCCCGCGCTCTTACTCCAGATTCTGGCCGCAGGCCCCCGCTGCGAAGCTTCCCTCTCTGCCATGGCGGCGGAGCAGTGTGACGCTGTGCCCGATGGCGCATGGCAACGCAAGATCCGGCAGGTCCTGACCGAGCTCGCAAACCTCGAGCTGGTGGAGCCAACCAACCGAGCAAGCCCGTGACTCGGCGCCAACGCCCCGCGAACCGACTGCCCGCGCGGCAGCGCGTGGAGTACCGCATCGGCCCGTTCCTGGTGCACCTGGAAACGCCAATCCACCGTATCGTGGAACTGGTGCACTGGTGCTACGCCGAGACAATCGTCCGCGCTCCCACCACGACCCCCGTGCAGTTCAACGTGCGCGTCGAGCGCGGCCCACTGCACCGCCGCTGGTTGCGCCCGCAAGCCACCTTCCATTTGGAGGACGTGTCGCCGTTCGACCCGTTTCCGGCGGATCACGCATTTGCGCTTCTGGAGTGGGGCCTGAACTGGTCTATCGCCATCCGCGCACACCAGTATCTGTTGTTGCATGCCGCCGTCCTGGAGCGCGACGGGCGTGCGCTACTGCTGCCGGCGACACCCGGCTCGGGCAAGAGCACGCTGGCCGCGGCGCTCGCGTTGCGCGGTTGGCGCCTGCTGTCCGATGAGTTTGGGCTGGTGGACCCGCACAGCCGGGAAATCCATCCGCTGCCGCGGCCGATCCCGCTGAAGAACCAGTCCATCGAGGTCATTCGGGCGTTCTCGGCGCAGGCGCAGTTCGGGCCGGTCTTCCCGCGCACCCGCAAAGGGGATGTCGCTCATCTACGCCCGCCCGGCGACAGCCTGCGCCGGCAAGACGAACCCGCGCGGCCGGCGTGGATCGTGTTTCCGCGTTACCGCGCGGGCAGTCCACTGCGCCGCGCGGCCATGACGCAAAGCCACACCTTTGCCCGGTTGTCCCAAAACAGCTTCAACTATCGCCTGCTCGGTGCAACGGGTTTCGAGGCGCTCGCCCACCTGGTGCAGAGCTGCCGGTGTTGGCGAGCCGAATACAGCGACCTCAAGGACATGGTCGCCGCGATGAGCCAGTTGCCGACGGCGCCCCAATGAGCCTATTGCTCGGCGTACTGCGCGACCCGCGTGTGATCACCCAATGGACGCTGCCGCAGTGGAATCGGCTGCTGCGCGAGACCCGCGCTCAGGGGCTGTCGGCGCGCCTGAGCTGGATACTCGAAGAGCGTGACCTGCAAGCGGCCTGTCCGCCCGCGGCGTTGACGGAGCTGGAGGCGCAGCGCTGCATCGCCGCCCTCAAACAGGCGCAAGCGCGCTTGGAACTGCGCAAGCTGCACAAGGCCCTGGCGCCGCTGGACATCCCCATCATGCTGCTCAAGGGCGCGGCCTATGCCCAAGCCGGTCTGCGGGTGGCGCGCGGCCGCGATTTTGCCGATCTCGACATCCTGTTACCGCGCGAGCGGCTGGAAGCGGCGGAAACGGCACTGGAGACGGCAGGCTGGATCAGCGAAACCACCAACCGCTACGACCAGCGCTACTATCGGCGCTGGATGCATGAGCTGCCACCGCTGCATCACCGCACCCGCTCCTTCGAGGTGGACGTCCACCATGCGTTGCTGCCCCTCACCGGGCGGCTGCGGCCCGATCCGTCCCGGATCTGGGCAGCAAGCCGGTCGCTGCCGGACGCCCCCTACCGCATACCTTGCCCGGAGGACATGCTGCTGCACGGTGCGGCGCAGGTGTTCCAGGACGGCGAGATCGCGGGCCAGCTCGGCGGGCTCCTGGATCTGCACCAGCTCATCGGCGAGCTGAGCGCGCAAAGCGGCTTCTGGGAGCGGTTGCCGGTGCGGGCCGAGGCCCTCCAGCTCGGCCGGCCGCTGTACTACGCGCTGCACTTCTCCCGCGCCCTGCTCGATACGCGGATTCCGCCGGAGGTGCTGCGGGCGGCACAGGCACATGCTCCCGGGCCGCTCAACAATCGGCTGATGGACCTGCTGGTGCCGCGGGTGCTGGAGCCACGCTACCCTGCCCGGCGCCCGGCGCGCTTCGCCGCCTGGCTCTTGTACCTGCGCTCGCATTGGCTGCGCATGCCGCCCGGACTGCTGACCCGGCACCTGTTGCGCAAGGCGCTGCGGGGCGGCAAGCCCTGAAGCCACCTGCCGCAACGCGCGCTCAAGCCGGCAAATGCGCCGCTACTGCGGGCAGCACCCGCCCGGACACGAAGTCCGCAAGGGGTTCCAGCGCCGGGTAACGGGCGCACACCTGGCGCACATAGCCAAGCGTGCGCGGCAGGTACCGCAGGTAATCCGGACGGCCATCGCGCAGCGCCAGCCGCGCAAAGATACCCGCCGCCTTCAGGTGCCGCTGCACCCCCATCAGGTCGAACCAGCCGGTGAAGGCCGCGACGTGCTCCTGGTGCAGAATGCCGCGTCGCAGGGCGAGGTCGAGATAGGCCCCTTGCCACGCCTGCACCCGCGCCTCGGGCCAGTCGATGTAGCAGTCCCGCAGCAGCGAGACCAGATCGTAGGTGACGGGACCGAGCACCGCGTCTTGAAAATCGAGGATGCCGGGATTCGCCTGCTCGGTGAACATCAGGTTACGGCTGTGGAAGTCCCGGTGCACGCAGACGCGCGGTTGCGCCAGCGCGCTCTCCACCAGCAGGTCGTAGCTTATCTCAAGCATCGGCCGGAGCTGTTCGGCGCGCGGCAACGCCAGCAGGCCATCCAGCAGCCATTGGTCGAAGATGCCGAGCTCGCGACGCAGGAAGGGCTCGTCGTACAGGGGCAGCCCGGTCTGTGGCCCCGCCGCCTGCAACGCGATCAGGGCAGCGATGGCATCGCCGTAGAGCCGGTCGGCGTTGGCCGCGTCGAGGTGGTCCAGGTACTGCCGCTCGCCGAGGTCGGCCACCAGCAGGAAGCCTCGCTCCAGATCCTCCGCGAGGATCTGTGGCACATTGAGCCCGATAGCCCCGAAGGCACGCGCCAGCCGCACGAAGGCGGTGCTGTCTTCGGTGTCTGGCGGTGCGTCGACGGCGATGACGGTGCCCGCACCGTGCCGCAGGCGCCAATAGCGCCGGAAGCTCGCATCCGTCGAGGCCGCCACGAGCGCGGGTGGCTCACCGCCCAGATGCGCCGTCAGCCATTCTTGAAAGAGCTCGCCACGTTCCGACAATCGAACCTCCATTGGTGCTGATGGCCCGCCGCGCAGCGGTTGTTAAGCGGGGTTGAGACGGCCGCAGGCCCACCGCGCACGCGCTGCGCCTTCGGCGCCGCAGCCTAGCAGATTCGCCCCGCGCATTGATGCTTGGTTTGGAATATGCGACTGTGGTTGATTGGTCAGCGCCAAGACGCCTCGGCGCCCAGGGTCCGCGCGGACAGCAGTTCCATGTCATCCACCTACCGCCGCAACGCGCTAAGCTGCACGCTCGCCATCGCCGGGTCGCTCCTGCTGCCCCCGCCGGCGGCAATTGCGGCCGAGGCGCCGCCCCAGCCCCAGACCCAGCCGGCCGCCACCCCCGAAGTGCTCCCTGCCCCCGGTCCCGCGGAGCTGCCCCCGGTGCCGAATCTGCTCGACACGCTCCCCCAGATACAGGCGCCGGCGTCACCGTTCCGGCTGCCGGCAATGACCACGCCCGCCCTGCCCGACATGAGCCCCGTCCTGGGTCCCGGCATGAGTCCCGGCAAGAACTTGGACACGGCGCCCGCCGCCGAGCCACTCTGGGTTCTGCCCCCGTCCGTGATACCTGAGCATATCCCGTCCGTGCCAGGCGCCGAGCCGGTCCGCAGCCGCGGCTATCTGGACCGTCCGAAAAACGTCGTGGGCGTCGTCAACGAGCCCATCGAGCCGAACTCCGACAAACTGGAGCGGGGGCTCGAGTGGGCCTACTGCGGGCCGCGGCCCCCGTACCTCGGACCCGGCTCGACCGAGACGCCGGCGGCAGAGGCCGCGGACATCGAGCAGGCGCCCACCGATATCACCGCCGGCGGCGTCACCTACCGACGCAAGCGCGATGTGGTGGAAGCCGTCGGCGGCGTCACTGTGGTGCGCGGCCCCGAGCGGGTCGAGGCGGACACGCTGCGCTACGACCGCCGCCAGGACATAGTCACCACCACCGGTCCGACGTACCTGCAGTATCCGGAGCTGCGCATCGCTGGTACCGGCGCGACGGTGAACATGGCGACGGAGCAGGGCCGGGTGGACGCGCCGCGCTTTCGCCTCAGCGGCCCGCTCAATGCCCGCGGGGTCGCGCAGACCGCCTACCTGGTGAGCAGCACGCGCACCGCGTACCGAGACATCATCTACACCACCTGCCCACCGGGCAGCAATGCATGGACGCTGCGCGCCAACAAGCTGAAGCTGGACCAGTATTCCGGCCTCGGCATCGCCCGCGACGCGAGCCTGCGCATCCGCGGCGTGCCGGTGCTGTACGCCCCCTATCTCCAGTTCCCGATCGACGACCGGCGCCGCAGTGGATTCCTGGTGCCGTCCATCGGCTCGTCGGATAGCAACGGCTTCGAGGTGCGCACCCCCTACTACTGGAACATCGCGCCGAACATGGACGCCACCATCACACCGCGCATCATGTCCAAGCGCGGCGTCATGCTCGGCACCCAGTACCGTTATCTCACCCGCCCCGACCGCGGCGAGATCCATGCCGAAATCCTGCCGGACGACCGCGCCTACAACGGCAAGGACAAGCTGCGCTGGGCATTCAACATGCTGGAAGAGGGCCATTGGCTGGGGCGGCTGCGCACGCGAATCGACTACACGGCCGTCAGCGACGACACCTACCTCGAGGACCTGGGGAACGACATCGACGCCACCAGCACACGTTGGCTGCGCCAGCGTGGTGACGTCACCTATACCGGCCAAGGCTGGTCACTGCTGACAAGGATGGAAGGCTTCCAGACCCTGGATCAGACTGTCTCCCCCGAGAACAGGCCCTATGGCCGCTTGCCACAGGTCCTGTTCCATGTCGCTCCGGCACAGCTCCTACCGTCCACCACGTCCAGGTGGGTCGGCAAACCGACCATCGGTCTGGACGCGGAGTACGACTACTTCGACCACGACCATCGGGTGCACGGCCAGCGCATGACCATGACCCCGCTGTTGAGCTGGCCGCTCCGGCGAAGCTGGGGCCACCTGATCCCCGGTGCGCGGCTGTATTTTTCCCAGTACGACTTGGTCGAGACGTCGCCCGGCGATCCGGCGACCCCCAGCAACTCGATTCCGAGTCTGGACCTGGACGGCAAGCTGATCTTCGAGCGTCCGGCACATTGGCTAGGCGAGCAGGCAGTGCAGACCCTGGAACCGCGTGCCTACTACTTGTACACGCCCTATGTCGATCAGACCGAAATCCCCGTGTTCGACAGCTCCGAGCTGGACTTCAGCTTCGCCAACCTCTTCCGCAACAACCGCTTCACCGGTCGCGACCGCATCGGCGACGCCAATCAGATTACCGCCGGCATCAGCTCGCGCATGTTGCGGGCTGCCACCGGCGAGGAGCTCTTCCGCGTCAGCGTCGGCCAGGTCTACTACTTCGCCAACCGCCAGGTGCAGATCTCGGGACCGCCACAAACGGAAAGCACCTCGCCCTATATCGGCGAGTTGTCGGCGCAGATCTTCGCGCACTGGTTCGGGCGCGCCAGCTTCCAGTGGGACCCGAACACCGATGGTGACCCCGCACCGCAACGAACCCTGCGGCTGGAGTATCGTGACCCCGAACGACGCGTCCTGAACCTGGCCTATCGCACCGACCTGACCACCGCCGTGGACAATCGCTACGAGGACGCGGACGTGTCGTTCCGCCTGCCCTTCGGGGCGCGCGCAGAGATGGTCGGGCGCTGGCTCTATTCCGTGCGCCACGGCGAAACCATGGATGCGGTCGCGGGCGTCACTTTCGGCAAGTGCTGCTGGCGGCTGAGTATCCTGGGCCGGCATTTCAAGCGTCAGCCCGATGCGCCCGCGACGACGTCGGTGATGCTGCAACTCGAGCTCGCGGGGCTCGGTGCCGTGGGCGAACCGATCGGTGAATTCCTGGAACGAGAGATCTATGGCTATGCCTCGTACTGACCACACCCGACGACGCCAGATGAGCGAGGCCCCCCGCCCCGGCCCCCGGCGCCGCGCCGCCCTGCCCTTGCAGCTCGCCGCCTGTTTGCTGCTGGCACTGCTCGCCGGCGTCGCGTCCGCCAGCCAACCGCTCGACGGCATCGTCGCCGTGGTCAACGACGACGTCATCGTCCGCAGCGAGCTACAAGCGGAAATCGACCTGGTCCTGCCGGAGCTTCAGGCCCGCGGCGCGGCCATCCCATCCCGCGACGTGCTGGAAAAGCAGGTGCTGGAGCGCCTCATCCTCAAGCGCCTGCAATTGCAGCAGGCCAAGCAGCTCGGCATCGAGGTGGACGAGGAGACGCTCAACAAGGCCCTGGAGGGCATCGCCGCCCGCAACGGTCTAACCTTGGACGAGCTGCGCGTGACGCTGCAGGAGGGTGGCGTGGATTTCAACCACTTCCGCGAAGACACCCGGGCGCAGATCCTCACCTCCCAGCTCCAGCAGCAGGCGGTCTACCGCAACGTCCGTGTCACCGACGCGGAGGTGGACCGGTTCCTGGAAAAGGAGGGCGACAGCCTGGTCAAGCGCCGGGAGGTGAAGCTCCAGCACATCCTGGTGGCGCTGCCGGACAACCCCAGCAGTGCGCAGGTGACCACGGCGCGCGCCAAGGCCGAGCGGCTGCTCAGGCAACTGCACGCCGGCGCCGACTTCGCCAGCCTCGCCGCCGCCGAGTCCGACGGCCGTCGCGCGCTCGAAGGCGGTGACCTCGGCTGGTTCCCGATGTCCGAGGTGCCGACGCTGGCGGTTGATGCCGCCCAGACCCTCGCCAAGGGCGAGATTACCGAGCCCATCCGCAGCCCGAGCGGCTTCCATCTGATCAAAATCGCAGACATCAAGGGCGACGCCCCCGAGCCCATCAACCAGACCCACGCCCGCCACATCCTCATCCGCACCAGTCAGATGGTCTCCGACGACGACGCCAAGCGCCGCCTGGAGCAACTGCGCATGCGCATCCTCGGCGGCGACGACTTCGGCACCTTGGCCCGCGCGCATTCCGACGACACTGGCACGGCGCTCAAGGGCGGCGACCTCGGCTGGGTGGACCCGGGAGATGTCGCGCCCGAGTTCCAGGAGACGATGGACGCCCTGGCACCGAACCAGATCAGCGAGCCCTTCAAGACCTCCTTCGGCTGGCACATCGTGCAGGTGCTCGAGCGCCGCAAGCAGGAAACCACCGACGAGCTGATGCGCATGAAGGCTGAGGATGCCCTGCGCCGCCGCAAGGGCGAAGAGGCCACCGAGATCTGGCTGCGGCAGTTGCGCGACGAGGCCTATGTGAACATACGCTTGAACGACGACAACTACTGAGTGCGTTCCCAACCACCGCAATCAGGCCGCATAACGCCCATGCACCAGTCCGCGCAGCCCGCGCGTATCGCACTCACCCCGGGCGAGCCCGCCGGCATCGGCCCCGATCTCTGTGTCCAGTTGGCGCAGCAAGCGCGGCGGGCCGAGCTGGTGGCGCTCTGTGACCCCGTCCTGCTCACGGCGCGGGCCGCCCTGCTCGGGCTGCCACTGCGGCTGCTGCCGCTCGATCCGGATGCCGAGCCTACGCCGACGCGGCCGGGCGAGCTGCGCGTGGATCCGGTGGCACGGCTGCGCAGCACGCCGGAGCCGGGCCGGCTGGACGCCCACAACGCCGGCTACGTGGTAGAGACCCTCATCGCCGCCTGCCGCGGCTGCCGCAGCGGCCGCTACGACGCGGTGGTCACGGCACCGGTGCACAAGGGCATCATCAACGACGCGGGGCTGACCTTCACCGGCCACACCGAGCTGTTCGCCGAGCACTGCGCGGCCACGCCCGTCATGCTGCTGGCCGCGCCGGGCCTGCGGGTGGCGCTCGCCACCACCCACCTCGCGCTCAAGGACGTGCCGGCGGCGCTGAGCCGCCAGCTCCTCGCCCAGGTGCTGGAAACCCTGCTCAGCGACCTGCCACGGCGCTTCGGCATCGCGCGGCCACGCATCGCCGTGTGTGGGCTCAATCCCCATGCTGGCGAGGGCGGCCACCTCGGACGGGAGGAGATCGACATCATCACCCCGGTGCTGGAGCGCTTCCGCGCCGGCGGCGCGGACCTGCGCGGGCCGCTGCCGGCGGACACGGCCTTCCTGCCGCCGCTGCTGGCGGAAATCGACGTGGTGCTCGCCATGTACCACGACCAGGGCCTGCCGGTGCTCAAGCACTTGGGCTTCGGCCGGGCGGTGAACGTGACCCTGGGGCTGCCCATCATCCGCACCTCGGTGGACCATGGCACGGCGCTCGACCTGGCAGGCAGCGGCCGCGCCGACCCGGGCAGCCTGGCGGCCGCGCTGGACATGGCCGTCGACATGGCCGAGCTGGAACGGCAGCGGCTGGCCGGCACGCCCGAGTAAGAGCGGCATCACCGAACGCTGGCCAAGTCGCGGCGCGGACGCCGCTTCCACGCCACGGCGCGGAGCTCAGCCGTCCATGCGGCGGCGCACCTCCAACGCCACCTCCAGCGCGCGCAGGCCGACGGCGCCGTCCACCAGTGGCCGGGTGCCGCCGCGCACGCAGTCCACGAAGGCGGCGATCTCCGCATCCAGCGGCTTCACCGGCTCCACCGCGATACGCTCGCGCACGATCTCCGGGCGCGGCTGGCCGGGCCGGGCCACCGGCCGGGCGATGTCCAGGGTCTGGCCGACGAAGTCGAGCGACAGGTAGCCCCCCGCCTGGAACACCCGGATGCGCCTGTGCGTCTGCTCCGAGACGCGGCTGGCGACGATGTTGGCCACGGCGCCATCGGCAAACTCTAGCCGCGCGTTGGCGATGTCCACGTGCTCGGTGAGCACCGGCGTGCCGACCGCGCGGACCTCGGTGAGCGCGCCGCCCACCAAGCCCAGGATGATGTCGATGTCGTGGATCATCAGGTCCGAGACCACGTCCACGTCCGTCGCCCGCTCCGTGAAGCCCCCCATGCGCTGCGCCTCGATGAAGCGCGGCCGGTCGATGCGCTCGGCCAGTGCCATGATGCCGGCGTTGAAGCGCTCCAGGTGGCCGATCTGCAGGATGGCCCCGGACGCATCGGCGAGGCGCAGGATCTCCCGCCCCTGCGCCATGTCCGGTGCCACCGGCTTCTCCAGCAGCATGTGCACGCCGGCCGTCAGGTAAGGCCGCGCCACGTCCAGGTGCACCGTGGTGGGCACCACCACGCTCACGGCGTCCACCTGCCCCAGCAGCGCTGCCGGATCGGCGTACGCCGCGCAGCCCGCCTCGGCGGCCACCTGCGCCGCCCGCGCCTGGTCGGTGTCGGCGACGCCCACCAGCTCCACGCCGGCAAGCCGCGAGTAAATCAGGGCGTGAAACCGCCCCAGATAGCCGACCCCGACGACGCCGACCCGTACTGCCCGATCCATGCCGATCTCCCGTTTACTGTGCTGTGACCGGGCGCCATGATAGCGGCTCCGGGTCTCGTTCGAGCGCGGACGGCAGGCTGTTGTCGCTCTGCATCGGGCGCGGACGGCTCCAGCGCGGGCTGATCGTGGAGGTCGCGGTCCGGCTACGGCTCGGGAACCTGTTCCCGAGCGCACGGGCTTTGGGCAGGCACGATCGCGGGTGAACAGGGCGGCTGGTGGATGTGCGTTAGGATCTTTGCGGCAGATAGCGACTGACCGATTGGGCGTGAACCCGGTGACGGTGGTGCGAGCCGGCGCGCGGTGGTTGGATGTGTCGCCTTGGAGGGCGACACTCCGGCCGCACTCCGGCCGTATTCCGGCCGCATTTCGGGCTCCCCCCGGGGCATGCATCGCCAGGCATCCTCGCGCAAGATCAGCAAGACGATGGCTACATTATGATCTCCGGCCTCTCCACTTGGTCCGTGCGCCATCCCATCGGCGTCGTCATGCTGACGCTGGCGGCGATGGTGCTGGGCGGCTTTGCGCTCGGCGGCCTGAATCTGGACCTGCTGCCGCGCATCACCTACCCGGACATCCTCGTGCGGGTGCTGGACCCGGGCGTGCCGGCGCAGGTGATGGAAGACGAGGTGACGCGCTTTCTGGAAGAGCAGCTCGCCGCCACCGAGGGCGCCGTCGCCATCGAGTCCCGCACCCGCGAGGGGCGCAGTGCCGTGGACCTATCGTTTCGCTACGGCGCGGACATCGACGGTGCGCTGCGCGACGCCGGCAACCGCCTGGACCAGGCGCGGCGCTTCCTGCCGGACACCATCGAGCCGCCGGTGATCTACAAGCACGACCCCTTCCAGCTACCGGTGGCAGAGTACGTGGTGAGCTCGAGCCTGCGTGACTCCGTGGAGCTGCGCGACTGGGTGGACTACGAGCTGAGCCGCTCGCTGCTGACCCTGCCCGGCATCGCCGCCGCCGAGGTGGGCGGCGGCCTGGAGCGGGAGATCAACGTCGTCGCCGATCAATACCGCCTCGCCGGCGTCGGGCTGGACGTGCTCGACCTGCGCGACACCCTCCAGGGCGCCAACCGCGACGTACCCGCCGGGCGCCTGATGATGCCGGACGGCGAGATCAGCGGGCGCGTCGGCGGCCGGCTCACCGGCGCGGCACAGATCATCGATCTGCCGCTCCCCATGTCGGGCGACGCCGGCACGGGCAATGGCGGGTCGGCAACGGACAGCCGCGCCCCGCCCGGGCTGCTGCGCATGGGCGACGTGGCGCAGGTCCTCGACGGCGCCGCCGCCGAGCGCCTGCGCATCCGCCTCGACGACGAGCCGGGCATCAAGCTCTCCATCCAGAAGCAGCCGTTGGCCAATACCGTCGACGTTGTCGAGACCGTGGACCAGGCGCTGGCGGCGCTCGCGGCGCAGAACCGCATCCCGCCGGACGTCGTCATCCGCAAGGTGGACGACCAGGCCCGCTATATCCGCCAGAGCCTGCGCAACGCCGCGCAGGCGGCGCTCGCCGGTGCCGCACTGGCGATGCTGGTGGTGTACCTGTTCCTGGGCAGCATCCGGCGCACGCTCATCATCGGCAGCGCCATCCCGATCGCCGTGCTTGTGACCTTCATCCTGATGGCCGCCTTCGGGCTCAACCTCAACATCATGACCCTGGGCGGGCTCGCGCTCGGCATCGGCATGCTGGTGGACAGCACCATCGTGATGCTGGAGAACATCCAGCGCCACCAGCGCCTGGGCGAGCGCAGCGTGCCGGCCGCGGTCAACGCCGCCCGCGAGGTCACCAGCGCCGTGGTGGCTGCCACCTCCACCAACCTCGCCGCGGTGCTGCCCTTCCTGTTCATCGGCGGACTGGTGGGGCTCCTGTTCCGGGAACTCATTTTCACCATCTCGGCGGCCATCCTGGCGTCCCTGATCGTCGCGCTGACCCTGGTGCCGGCGCTGGCGGGGCGCGTACCGGCAACCCGCGAGGGCTGGCTCCGGCGCAACATCGACCGCGGCATGGGCGCGCTCGCCGCGGGCTACGGCGGGCTGCTCAGCCTGCTCTTGCCGCTGCGCTGGCTGGTGGTGGCCGGCTTCGCCGCCTGGCTCGGGCTCACGCTGCCAGGGTTCCTGGGCGGTGCGCAGCAGTTCCTGCCGGCGCTGGACGAGGGCGACGTGCAGATCTCGCTCACCGCCGACGAGGGCATCGCCGTGGACCAGATGGACCGCATGGTGCGCCGGGTGGAGGCCATCGTCGCCGCCCAGCCGGAGGTGAGCGACGTCTTCACCACCGTCGGCGGCTGGGTGTACGGCCGCGCCACCTGGGAGAACCCGAACCGCGCCAGCATCCAGGCGCTGCTGAAGCCGGCAGCCGAGCGCGGAGGGGTCACATCGGACGCGTTCATCCAACGGGTGCGCGGGCTGGTGCGCGACGCCGGCATCCCGGGGCTCAAGACCTATTTCTACACCCCGGGCGTGCGCGGCATCCGCTTCAACCGCGGCGACGACGACGTGAGCCTGCGCATCAAGGGGCCGGACCTGGCGCGGCTCACCGAACTGGCCGACGCGGCCGTCGCGCGCCTGGACCAGGTGCCGAGCCTCGGCAACGTGCAGCACTCCAGCCAGGACGTGAGCCGCGAGCTCTCCGTGCGCGTGGACCGCCGGCGCGCCGCCAGCTACGGACTCGACGTGGAGGACGTGGGCTCGGTGCTGGGCTTCGCGCTGGAGGGGCAGGCGGTCACCGAGCTCATCGCGGGCGACCGCGGCATCGACGTGCGCCTGCGCCTGGACCGCGACGACGTGGGCGCGCCCGGTGATCTGGAATCCATCATCCTGTTCAGCAACATCGAGCCGCGCCGCCCCATCCGCCTGGGCGACATCGCGACCGTGCAGTTCCTGCCGCAGCCGGCGGAGATCATGCGCGACCGCCAGCAGCGGGTGGTGGAGATCTCGGCGTCGGCGGCCGGCGGCGCGACGCTGGAGGGCGCCATCGGCGACGCCCTGGACGCGCTCGCGGACCTGCCGCTGCCGCGCGGCTACACGCTGTACGAGGCCGGGGCGCTCGAGACCCTGCAACAGGGCCGCGATCTCGGCCGCGTCCTGCTGGGCCTGGCGCTGTTCCTGGTGTTCGTGGCCATGGCGGTGCAATACGA
>NZ_JAJDNQ010000108.1 GCF_022340605.1 Thiohalocapsa sp. | reverse complement strand
GCTGGTGCCACTGCTTGCCCGCCGCGGCGAGGCCACGGCGCTGGTGCAACTGCTGCGCCCGGCGGCGGACTCCGACGAGGCGGAGACCGAGGTCTGGTCCGCCGTCGCACTCGCCAACGCGGCGACGGCCGCCGCGCTCGCGCTCCGCGATGCCGGCGTTGTGTCTGCCGAGCGGGTGCTGCTGTTCGCGCCGAGCTCGCCGCGCTGGATCATCGCCTGCCTCGCGCTGCTGCGCCTCGGTGCCGTGCCGGTGCTGGTGGACAGCCAGGCGGACCCAGCTGACCTCGCCCACATTGCCACGGTCAGTGGGGCGCGCTGGGCCTTCACGGCGGCGCACCTGACGGCACGGCTCGCGGGGGCGACCGGCGAGCGCGCGCGCGGTGACGCGTTGGCGCCGATCCTGCTCGACAGCGGCGACGCCGGCGGGGAGCAGGCCGCCGGGGCTGATGGCCCGATCACCCTCGCGGACCTCGCCGGCACCCTGGACCCGTCCGCCGCGGCCGCGCGACAGGTGGACGCGGCGGGTCTGCCGGAGCCAGCGGACGCGGACGCCGAGGCGTTGCTGTTCTTCACCTCCGGCACGTCCGGCCCGCCCAAGGGCGTGCCCCTGACCCATCGCAACCTGCTCGCGAACCTCGCCGCGGTGTTGACGGAGGACCTGGTCTCGGACGGCGACCGCCTGCTGCTGCCGCTGCCGCTGCACCATGCGTACCCGTTTTCGGTGGGATTGCTGGTCCCGCTCGCCCATGGCGTGCCGGTGGTGCTGCCGCAGGCGCTGACGGGACCGGCGCTGGCCCGGGCGTTGCACGCGGGTGACGTGACGCTGATCCTGGGCATCCCGCGGCTCTACGGTGCGCTGATGGGCGCGGTGGAGCGGCGCATCGGCGCCGGTGGCGCGGTCGTGCGCATGGCCTTCGGCGGCCTGCTCGGGCTCGCGACCTGGCTTCGGCAGCGCGCCGGGCTCGATCTCGGCAGGCTCCTGTTCGCGCCGCTGCGCCGGCGCGTGGCGCCGCAGCTGCGGCTCCTGATCTCCGGCGGCGCGGCGCTGGACCCGGCGCTTGGCGCCCGGCTCGAAGGGCTCGGCTGGACGGTGGCGACCGGCTACGGTCTTACCGAGACCGCGCCAATCCTGACCGTCGTGCGCCCCGGCGAGCGGCGCTTCGACACGGCCGGCCGCGCGCTGCCCGGCGTCGAGCTGCGCATCGGGCCGCCCCCGGGCGCGCGTCCGGGCGAGGATGCCGATGAGGTGTCCGCGGCCGAGACCGGCGCCGGCGAGGTACAGGCGCGTGGGCCGAACGTCTTCTCCGGCTATCTGCCGTCCGCGGACGGCACGGGTGCCAACGCGGATACCTTCACCGACGACGGCTGGTTCCGCACCGGCGACCTCGGCCGCCTGGACGGCGACGGCTGGCTCTACCTCGGCGGCCGCGTGTCGAGCCGCATCGTCCTGGCCGGCGGCGAGAACCTCGATCCGGAGTCGGTGGAGGCCAGGCTCGACGCCCATCCCGTCATCGCCGAGTCCGGGGTGCTGGCGGACGATGGCGCGCTCGCTGCGGTGCTGGTGCCGAACGCCGACGCCGCCCGTCACGCCGACGCCGAGGCGCTGCGCCAGACGCTGCGCGCCGCGGCGGCTGCCGCGCTCAGGGACGCGCCGAGCTGGCGGCGGCCGACGCACATCGAGGTGGATGCCCGGCCGCTGCCCCGCACCCGGCTCGGCAAGCTGCGCCGGCGGCGGCTGCGTGAGCGCTTCGACGCGCTGCGCCACGGCGAGGCGCGTCCAGACGCGGCCGGCCTGATGCCGCTCGAAGACCTGGCGCCGGACGACCGCACCCTCATCGACGACCCTGCCGCGGCGCGGGTCTGGCGCTGGCTCGGCGAGCGGTTCGAAGACCAGCGCATCACGCCGGACACGGACCCGCGGCTGGACCTCGGCATCGATTCGCTGGAGTGGGTTGCCGTCGGCATCGAGCTGCAGCAGGCGGCCGGCGTTGCGCTGGACGAAGGCGCCATAGGCCGTGTCGAGACGGTGCGCGACCTGCTGCGCGAGGCAGCCGCCGCCGGCTCGGCCCCGCCCGAGCTGGCGGACGACGACCTGGAAGGCTGGCTGGAGAAGCCCGAGGCGATGCTCGACCGCGACCAACTGGCCCGGCTCGCCCCGTTGGGCGGCGGCATGGCGCTGCTGGCCGCGGTGCTGCACACCTTGTCGCGCTGGCTGATGCGCTGGTGGTTCCGGCTCGACGCGGCCGGGATGGCGCACTTGCCGCCGGCCGGGCCCTTCATCCTGGCGCCGAATCACGAGAGCGCGCTGGACCCCATCGCCATCGCCGCCGTGCTGACGCCGGCGCGTCGGCGCAACACCTTTTGGGGCGGCTTCACCGGGATCATGTTCGCCAGCCCCGTGATGCGGCTGGTGAGTCATGCCTTTCGGGTGCTGCCGGTGGCACCGGACGAGCGTCCCATCACCAGCCTGGCCTACGGTGCCGCCGCGCTGGCCCGCGGCAGCATGCTGGTCTGGTTTCCGGAAGGTCAGCGCAACCCAGGTGGCGAGATCGGACCCTTCCGGCCCGGTGTCGGCAGCCTCGCCCGCGCGCAGCGCGCGGCCGTCGTGCCCTGCCTGCTGCGCAACACCGGCGCCGCGTTGCCCCCCGGCAAGTTGTGGCCGCGGCGCCGCCGGCTGGTGCTGCGCATGGGTCCCGTCGCGGACCCGGCTATGCTTGAGCAGGAGGGTAGCGGCGCCGACCCCGCGGCGCGCATCGCCGACGCGGTGCGCAAGCGGGTGCTTGCGCTGGACGCCTCGCTGGAGAACTGACCCGCGCGGAGTCTGCCATGTACCTGTTGCTGTTCGTCGTGCTCGTCGGCGCCGGGGTGGCGATCGCCCGCGTGGGCTACCGCAACGGCCGCTGGCGGCTGCTCTGGGGCGGCATCGGGCTTGCGATCGCCACCGGCGTGCTGTTCGCACTGCTGGACTTCTGGGGCGAGGCGCTGTGGTTCAGCGCCGTCGGTTACGCCGGGCGGTTCTGGGCCTTCATCGGCTGGCAGGGCAGTACGGCGGTGTTCGGCGCGCTGTTCGCGGCCGGCGTGGTGGTCCTGGTCAACACGCCGGCGCGGCGCCTGCAGCCGGCGCTCTCGCCCTGGGCGGAGCTCGCCGCCGGCATCGGCGGTGGCATTTGGGGGCTCGGCCACTGGCAGCAGGCACTGCTCTTCGTCAATGCCAGCGCGGCCGGCGTCACCGAGCCGCTGCTGGGCCTCGATGCCGGGTTCTACCTGTTCCGGCTGCCGTTTCTGGACGCCGTGCTCGGGCTGTTCCAGTGGTGCATGGTGGTCGCCACCGTAGCCGCCGGCGTCGCCGTGCTGCCGGCGCTGACGGATGCCGAGGCTGCCGGCGATGCCCAGGCACGCACGCGCGCTGTGCAGCCGGTGGTCGCCATCAGCGCCGGGCTCGGCCTGTTGGTGGGCGCGGATGCGTTGCTGGCGTGCTTCGGGCTGCTGTACTCGACGGCCGGGGTCGCGGCCGGGCCGGGCTGGACCGATGCCAACGTGCGCCTGCCGGTCTACCTGACCCTGGCCGTGCTCAGCTTCGGCCTCGGCATTGCGCCCGCGCTGCCGGCGGTGCGCGAGCGCGTCGCGGTCTGGCTGCGCGCTCCGGCGCAGTGGCTCGCGGGGCAGGCGCAGGGCCAGCTCCGGCCACTGCTGCGGGCGCTGCTGACGCCGGTGCCGGTGACGGCCGCCGCCGCCTGGGCCGGCATCGTGGCGCTCTGGGTCCTGCTGGCGGGTCTGCTGCCGGCGGGCTTCCAGGCCCTGGCCGTGGAGCCCAATGAGATCACCTACGAGAAGCCTTACATCGCCAACAATATCCGGCTCACGAGCAAGGCCTTCGGGTTGGATCGCGTGGAGCAGCGCCAGTATCCGGCGCAGAGTGCATTCACCCGGCAGACAGTGCAGGACAACCGCCAGCTCATCTCCGAGATCCGGCTCTGGGATTGGCGCGCGCTGGACGCCGTCTACAAGCAGTTCCAGGAGATCCGGCTCTACTACGAGTTCGTGGACGTGGACATGGACCGCTACCACGTCGACAACCGTTACCGCCAGATCATGGTCTCGGCGCGGGAGCTGTCCCAGGACAACCTGCCGGCGCAGAGCCGGACCTTCGTCAACCAGCGCTTCAAGTACACCCACGGCTATGGGCTGACGCTGGCGACGGTGAGCGACTTCACGCCGGAGGGCCTGCCGAACCTGCTGGTGAAGGACATCCCGCCGCAGGCCGAGTATCCGTCGCTGACGGTCACGCGCCCGGAGATCTACTACGGTGAGCTGACCGACCCGCCGGTGGTGGCCAACAGCGCCGAGCGGGAGTTCGACCATCCGCAGGGGGAGCAGAACGTCTATGCCCACTACGCCGGCAGCGGCGGCGTGGAGATGCGCAACCTGTGGCGCAAGTTCGTGTTCGGCTGGAAGCTCGACGGCACGCGCTTTCTGCTCTCCAGCTATCCGCGCGCCGAAAGCCGGATCATGATCCATCGCCAGATCCAGGACCGGGTGCAAACGCTGGCGCCCTTCCTGACGCTCGACGGCGACCCTTACCTGGCACTCGTGGACGGGCGGCTGAAGTGGATCATCGACACCTACACCACCTCCGACCGCTTCCCGTACAGCCAGCCCTTCGATGCGTCGGCAGGCCAGGACGTGCCGTTCCGTCGCAGCGTCGCCGACCGCGGCACGCCCGAGGTCAGCTACCTGGACGGCGTCAACTACCTGCGCAATTCGGCCAAGGTGATCGTCGATGCCTACGACGGCAGTGTCGACTTTTACGTGTTCGATCCCAAGGACCCGATCATCAACACCTGGCGCAAGGCGCTGCCGGGCATGTTCAAGCCGCGCAGCGCGATGCCCAAGGGCATCCAGGCGCACGTGCGTTACCCGGAGGGACTGCTGCTGACCCAGGGCCTGGTCTATGCCAAGTACCACATGCGCGACCCGGAGGTGTTCTACAACCAGGAGGACCTCTGGGTGCGCGCCACCGAGAAGCACTACGACCGCGTCGAGCCGGTGGAGCCCTACTACGTGATGTGGCAGCTGCCGGGCTCCGATGAGGCCGAATTCGTGCTGATGATGCCCTTCACGCCGAAGGAGCGGCAGGTGCTCATCGGCTGGATCGCCGGGCTGTGCGACGGCGACAACTACGGGCGCTTCCTGGCGTATCAGTTCCCGAAGGAGCGCCGCGTGCTCGGCCCACAGCAGGTGGAGACCAAGATCGACCAGGACAGCTTCCTGGCCGGCCAGCTCACGCTATGGGACCAGCGCGGCTCCCACGTCATCCGCGGCAACGTGCTGGCGATTCCGCTGGACCACACGCTGCTCTACGTCGAGCCCATCTATCTTCAGGCCGAGACCGCCGCCTATCCGGAGCTGCGCCTGGTGGCCGTCATGCACGGCGATCACCTCAGCTACGCCAAGACCTTCGACGAGGCGTTGCAGGGCCTGTTTGCCCCCGGGCAGCCAAGTGCAGCCGGCGCCGAGCCGGGGGCCGCGTCCATGCGCCAGCTCGGTAGCGAGGCCAATGCCGCCTTCAACAACTACCTGAAGGCACAGGGGGAGGGCCGCTTCCGGGACGCCGCCGAGGCGCTGGCGGAGCTTCAGTCGCTGCTCGGGAGGCTTGCGACAGGGCAAGGCAAGTAGTCCGGCAGCCGGGACCGGCCAGCGGTGCCGGGAGGGAGCGGTGGGATGCAGCGGCCGCGGGTCAAAAAACCGGCGCTCGCTCGCAGGCCCCATCAGATGAATTGCTGGTAAGACACTGAGCGGTTCGGCCAAAGCTCACCCCAGCTCGTGATGACCGTTGCGGTCTTTCTTCCTTCCTGGACGTTCCGCTTGGTGACGTTTCCCCATTTGACGCGGCGGGTCACGTCGAATTCCAGGTATTGATAGGACTGGTGATAAAAGGTCCAAATGCCGCCCTGGCGACGACCGACCACCAGACTGGTCCCAGGCGCGTTGGTGATCGCGGTGATGCTGTTGCCGCGCAGCGTCAGCCAGTAGCGGGAATGGCCCTGGATACCATGCCCGAGACGCGCGCCCTTGATGGCGCGGCCTTGTCCGGAGGGTCCGATGAGTCGTGAGGCGGCCATGCGGTTATTCGCCGTGTAGTCCACCATTGAGTTGGCGAAGCCGGGCACGTTTGCGAAGTGGCCGAACATCGCACGATTCTGGTTCGGATCGTTCTGGGGCTGTGTCGTGTCGCTGTTGCTATTGACCTCTGCCGAATTGAACGCGAGCAGCAGACGCTGTGCGCGAGCGATGATCGCGGCCTGCCGCCGAGGAGCCGGTACGTTGCGTGCATTGGAGTGGGATACATACGGGCAAGTGCGGTCTCCACTGACTTCGAAGGTACAGCCGTTCTGTGTGGCGGTCATGGCATATGCCGGACCGGTACCCGCAGGCAGTTTGACGCCGATGGAGCGGTTCCCCTCATAGGGTACCAAGTAGACCGGAACGCCCTGCTCGCCATTGAACCAGGCAGCATTGTGGAATCGCGTGCTGATCTGTGCGACAGACCAAGGAATGACGTCGATGTGGGTCGCCTGGTAGCTGATGTCAAAGAATGCGTAGACTTGGGGGGCGTTCAAATCGACCTCGATGTTCCCACCCGTGAACTGATTTCCGATCAATTGACGCAGTTGCGACCCCGGAGCCTTCCCCTGCTGATTGAGCGCCCCGTTTACAACAACGGCGTATTGGGTCAGGTTCTGAAACAGGTTGTTCGTGAACTCGTTGGCAAGTGTCATGGCGGCCTCTCGGGCAGGCGTTGCAGGAACGGTGAAGCGAGGCGAGCCCGGCACCAGGGAGATCGGCACATTGGCGGTTCGCGGTATGACCCGTGCGCTTTTCGAGCGCTGCGCGCTGGCGATTGATCATCGGCTGATGCGCAGGCTGCGCCGCTCGTTGCTGTTGCTGCCCGAAACTCGTGCTCGAACCTCACTTCCCCGCTGATCGTAGTACAGTGAAACCCCTATAGTACGGAAATCTTTTGCCTGAGCTGAAGGCGCACGCTCCGGCCGTTGGCGCCGATATGCGGGGGTTGGCGGGCCATGAAGGCCAGGTTGACCCTGGTGGGCCTCAGCCGACACGAAACGTGGATGTCGCGGCGGGCATCGCGGAGGCAGGGATTGGGCCGCGTGTCGACGGTGAGGTGGAGACCAAGATCGATCAGAACCGTTTCCTGGCGGGCCAACTCAGGGAGTGGGACCAGAGCGGCTCCGAAGTCATCCGCGGTCCGGCCGCGAGAGCGTGCCGATCGACCGGCGGGCGGGCGTGGAAGCCGGCTCCGCGGTTTGAGACCTCACCCGCCTGGCGCGATGTGGCTGATGGCGCGCGCTGGGGCAAGCCTTGCCAGAGGTGTCGGCCAGCGAGGCGCGGTCCTGCTGCCTCGACGCCGCGATTGATTGTTCGCGCATCAGCCGACGTGGACTACGGCCGCAACGGCAGCGCCGCGGCGACCCTGGCCGCTGTCCGTGCCTCGGGAGGGCTTAAGGCCGTATTTTCGGGGAGTGCTTCCGGCACTGGCCGACGAGCGGGCGAAGGGGCGTCCGCCAAGGTTGTCTCGCCGCTGACACGGCAGTGGTTCGGCGGGCACTGTGCCGCCGGGCGCAATCGCAGCGACTGACACCGTATCTTCGCAGCAGGAAACTAGGGAAAACACTTATTTCACCAACGGGATCTTCCTAGTCTTGCTTCAAGTCCGTCGCAATCGCCGTCATGAATAGCCTGACCGAGGGGCGGCGCTCCGGCTGCGCCGCATGCCTGGCGAATGCCGCCTCGCTACGCATTACGAAACCGCAAGCCCTTGCATTTCTTTACGTTGTTTCGTGCGCACTTGTCCTAATCTCATAGGGAGTGTCACTGCGGTGCGTGTCCTTCGGCTCGGGGCGCCGCACCGCACACACCTGGCTTGCCGCGACAAAAGACCACACCGGGAATAATGAAAAATGAACAACCCGAGACGCACCGATGCCCGCCGGTTGGGGGCGCCCATCCCAGATCATCGGAAGGTTGGTGAGATTCCCCTCCTGAACTATCGCGCCAGTGGCATTGAACTGGTCCACGATATCGATTCCGGACCGGACGGCATCACCTGGACGCAGGATGCGAACCTCTTCAAGACCCAATGCCGACTCGATGGCACCGTGGTTGATCAGATCATCGGGCTGGTGCCCACGGTCACCGACGGTCAGGGCGTGTATTTTGTCGCCCCGGAGGATTTCGATGCCGCCAGTGGCGCCATGACCTGGTGGGGGGCCATGGCTTGGGCGAAATGGCTCCGCCTGAGCCGGTTCGCCGGCGGCGCTGCATGGCGCCTGTGCTCGGCCGCCAACTGCAACGGCAGCGCGCCGCGCGCCGGCAGGGGCGTGATGTGCAGCGAAATCGGGCGCTTGCACTACGCCGGCCGCCGCACCGGCACCGGCACCGGCACCGGCAGTCCTATCAGCACCAACCGCTACCTGGCCAGGGCCTTCCATCACCTCCACAACGACCTGTACTGGACCGGCACCGAGTATGGGATGAACGCGGATGGCGCCTGGCTGTTCTGCACCAGCGATGGCACCCAATACTTCGGCCCTAAACAACGCAAGCGCTTGGCCTGGGCTGTCCATGAAGGGCCCGTCGGCGCCACGCGCCTCGCGGGCACGAGCCCATTGGATAACCTACTTTGCCTCAAGGCGCTCGATACCGCGGGGCAATCGCATCAGGCTCGTGGCATATTCCAGTAATCTAATGGTTCCAGTGGCGTCGAGCATAGGTTCGAACCGGTTGCGTCGCGCGGGCGAGTGTTCCGCGCAGCGGACCGTTCCCGGGATGGTCGGCGCTACATACCAAGCATCTCGCTAGTGCTTTGCTGCGGCAATTCCGAGACCGGTCTCCCTCGCGGTCGTGATCGTGGTCTTAATCGGATACTCGACAACGACAACGACAACGACAACGAAAGCAACGTTGGGATAAACGCTGCACTAGTGCTGGGCCTTGGCATTATCGATACCGTTCGCGGTCCGGCGTGAGCGCGTGTCGTCCTGGAGGGCGACACGGATCAGCGCCGCGGGCGGCTTTGAGAGTGTGGCCTCGATACTGCCGCGTGAGTGCACTAGACGCCGTTCTTCGCGCCGACCCGGGCGCCGTCCGGTCGCCCGATCACGACCCCCGGCGGGCGTATTGGAAGTTGCGGAACTCGTCCGGGCTGATACTGCCGTTACCATCCGCGTCGATGTCTCCGAAGCTGGGTGCGTAGGCGGCGCCGCGCATCGGGTAGCCTTGGGCGGCGCGCTGACTTTGGCGCTCTTTGCGGGCCTGGTTGAACTCCGACTGGCTGACCTGGCCGTCGCCGTTGCCGTCGAAGTCTTCGAACGCCGGCATGTTGTAGCCCCAGCCGCGGCCCATCATCCAGGGCCCCATGCCGGGTCCCATCATGCCGGGGCCCATGCCGTAGTAGCCGTTGTTGTAGGGACCACGCCCCCAACCGGGGCCCCAGCCAGACCCCTGGCCGTTGCGCCAGCCGGGCTGCGCACAGGCGGCCGTGGTGCAGGCGACGCCGACGACGAGCAGGGCCAGCACGGTCCAGCGGTTGCGATGTGTTCTATTCATGTGTGAGCTCCGGTGTAGTGGTTGTCGTTCAGGCGCAGGATCGTGGCGGTGGCCAGTGCGGGCAGAGCGTACCGGCTCGGCCGGCGGGCTTCGCCGCGGTCACCACGTGCCTGATGTCGAGCAGGCGGTCCCGGGTGATCGGGAATCGGCTGCGGCCGCTCGTGAGCCTGATGACTGGCTGCGGTTCACGGGGAGGCCGTGTCCCTATAAGCGACGCAGGCGACGTGCCAGGGCTACCGGCCGGGCCGGGCTGAGGATGGACGGGTGCCGGGCGCGGATGAGCTGCACCTGCGGCCGCGCTACTGGGGCCCGCCGGCGCGGCACCGGCCCGCGCCATGGTGCCGGCTGCCGCGGGGACACGGGCCTTGATGATGACTTCGTCCAGAAGCCGCCTGCCGTGGGAGCCGTGTGCTCGCCGCGACTGGTCCTGATCGCGCCGAGGACGGCGCTCCCACGGCGTTAGGCGGACTTACGATCAAGGCCGGGATACGGGTCAAATCCACCATGGTATCAGGGAAATGAACCGCACCCTGCCACGCTCATGGTCTTGTGGCGACGCTGGGTCACAACACCGACGCGATGGCGACGAAGACAGGCGACCAACGCCAGGGTTTGGGCAAGCGCCTGATTGTCGGGCTGTGTGTGTCGGCTCAATCTATGTGGGGTGAGCGCCAATCACTTGCCTAAGTGATTGTCCGCCCGCATGGCCCGAATCCTCGCGCGGGCGCGCTGCGGCAGCAGGCAAGTGCCCAAGTCGCGGACATGACGCGGCGCGTCGTTCTTGTCCCTGCGTCCTTGTCCCCCGCGTGTTTGTCTGGGACGGCCGGCTGCAAATGCTCCATGCGCCTTGAACCGTCCGCGTCGTCGGGCCGCCAGGTCCAGTGCTTCGCTAGCGCCTGGCGCGTCGGACTATTCGGCACGGAAGCTGCATACTGCGAGCGCGGCGCGTGGCGGCTTAGCTCGTTGGCGTCCACGTGGCAACCAACTCAGGCAACCCGCATGCCGAGGTCATCCGATGCACCTCCAAGATTTCGATGAACATTCAAGCGGTGCTGCGCACCGGCCTGGCCCGCTCTCGCGCCAACGCCAGGCCCCTCGCGCGGCCGCTGTTGCCGGGTGAGCCATTGCGAACGCAGCCGCCGGGGCCTCGCGTCATGAACCTCCACGGCCTTACCAGGATCGCGCGGCCGCTGGATTTCGGCGATGCGAGCAACCTGGCGATCGCGCTGATTGCGCCCGCGACCTTCCTCGCCGTGCTGCTCTGGCCGGGCATCATGGGCGGTGAAGGGGCCGGCCATGCGTGGACAGCCACGGGTGAAATGGCCGCTGCCGGCGCTGCGACAGGCGCCGGGCTTGCGGTATTCCTGGCGTGGGCCATTTGCCGCGAGCTGGATCCCGACCGCGCCGGTGCAGCGGTGGTCGCCTCGCTGCTCGCCATCGGCGGACTCGCGGCGCTCGGCCTGCCGAGCATCGGTGCCTGCATCCTGGTGGTGCTGGCGGTACGCGTGCTGAACCGGACCACGGGCATGCCCGCGACGCTATTGGACGGGTTGTTGCTGCTCGCGCTCGGTGTCTGGGTCGGACTGGACCGTGGGTGGCTCTATCCTGCCGCCGCGGCCGCCGCCCTGCTCGGAGACAGCCTGCTGCCGGCGCGCGAGCCGCGCCGCTTCGCGATGGCACTGGCCGGCGCCGCCGCGGCGTTCGGCATCCTGTATCTGCTCGGATTCCCCGATGCCGGAGACGATGCGCAGCCCAGTTTGGCCGCCGGTGCGGCGGCGGTGCTCGCGCTGTTGCTGATACTGCCGACGATGCGCGCGATCTCTCACCTGAAATCCCTGGGGGATGCCGCCGGCACGCCACTGCTGCCGATGCGCGTGGGCGCGGGCCAGGCGCTGGCGCTCGGGGTGGTCGTGATTGCCGCCGTGACGCGCGGCTTCGCCGGGCTCACCGAGCTGATGCCGCTGTGGACCGCGGTGATCGCAACGGGTCTGTTCCGTTGGCTGTCGGGTGCCGGCACACCGGAGTAGTGCGACCTCCACCGGTGCGAAACGAAAAACCTGGTTTTCGGACTGATTGCCACCATGCGCCGCGGCCTGGCCGCGTGACCGTGCTGACGGTGCCGGCTCAGCTGTAAGCCGCCGCGGCAGCGCGGCCTCCCGCTCGCAACCCAGTGGCCCGGGTTTTGCTTCACTGCGGGGCCGCTCGTTCGACCATCACCATAATGCCGGCGCGTCGGGGCGGCGCCGTATGACGCTGCGCACCACTGCGGGAGATACCGACAATGACAACCCTTTCAGACATCCAACCCGAGATCGACGCGAAGGGATTTCTCGTCGATCCGCAAGCATGGGACGCGGACGTCGCCGCGGTCATGGCGGCGCGGCTCGGCGTCGCAATACTCGGGGCCGCGCACTGGCGGGTCGTGCAGCACTTGCGGGAGTTGTACCTGTGCCGCGATGACCCGCTGCTTCAGCGCCAGATCTGCCGAGAGCTCGAGTGGGAGCCGAACTGCATCTCCACCCTTTTCGGCGGCCTCGTCGAGGCGTCGCAGGTGGCCGGGTTGCCCGAGCCCGGTCACGAGGTGCTCGCCCACATGAGCGTCCCGGCTTCGGGCGAGCGGTGTCTGTGACTCGGTGCCTATGATCCGGTGCCGGACGAAATCCCCCGCTGGCGATACCCAGGCACGATCATCGCGCGCCCTTTGTTGTCCCGGTGCCGCTGTCATGCCGGGTCGAACTGCAACAGGACATGGATGAGCTCCCGAGCATGCGCGACCGCCGATTCGAGACCGGTGGGATGAGTGATTGATCTTCGCGCCTGCGCCCGTCAGCGCTCGTATATACCGACGAGCCGACTTTGCTCGACCGCGTGGCCACCATAGTCGCGCAGGAAGGTGTAGCGGTCCGGGATGCCTGCGCCGGTGGCGAATGCAGGTGATGACAGCGTCATGGGCATGGTGGGCTCTCCTGATGGCATGGCTGGCCTGGTGGATGTCTCGCCGGCGGTGTGGCTGGCGGGACTGAACTGACCTGGAGCCATGCAAGGATCGGGGCAGGCGGCCAGGTGCGCGTGCACTGGATGGACGCCGTCCGCGCCGGCGAGCCACGCATGGTCGGGAGCCGTTGCTCGGGCGGCGGCATCTGAATTGCATCAGGGTCAGACAGACGGCGCTGCTTGCTGCTCCGGCAGGTGACCGGCGGCGCCGCCACGTCCGTTGCAACCTGCTGTGAGGCACCGCTCAGATGATCCGCGCCGACGTCCTGCCGCCTGGCGACCACAACAAGCGCGCCGGGAACGCCGGCGAGTTGCGGCACGGGCACACCGAGCACGGCGCCGCCGGTCCCGGCCAGGATTGGGTGAAGCCGTGAGCAGTCATCAGCGCGTGTCTCGCGGCACCGAAGTTCGGCGGCGGAGCGCCTCGGTCTGGCCCCCTTTGTCCGGTGCCGCCGTTGCGCTGCTGCTCTGTCCCGCGACGGGCGCGGTCCTCGCCGCCGACGCAACCGCCGGATTGGCCCGCTGTGCACGGATCGGAGATGCCGGCGCGCGGCTGCAATGCTTCGATGCGCTCGCCGCACGTACGGCAGCCGCGGAAGTTGCCCCGTCGCAGCCGGCAGCGGTGCCGGATGCTGAAGCATCCGAGCCCGCCACCGCGGACATCAAGGTCGCCCGGACCGATACCGCGGCGCCGCCGCCGAAGCCGACGCGGCGCGTCCTCGCCATCCTGCCATACCGGAAGAACTACGCCTTGCCGGTGACCTACAACGCCGACGTCAATCAGAGCGCGGCGCAGGGGCCGTCCATCGGCGTCCCTGTGTCGGGCGAGCACGTGTACGACCACGCGGAGATGAAGTTTCAGATCAGCCTCGAGGTGCCGTTGTGGACGCGGATTCTGAACCGCCCGCTGGACCTGTACTTCGGCTACACCCAGCTCGCTTTCTTCCAGGCCTACAACACGGAGTACTCGTCGCCGTTCCGCGAGACCAACTATGAGCCGGAACTGGGTTTCCACTGGCAGCCCGACATGCGGATCGGGTCGCGTGGGTCCCGCTGGCGGTTCGCATCGCTGCGGGTGGCGGCGGACCACCAGTCCAATGGCCGCTCGGACCCCTTGTCGCGCAGTTGGAACCGGATCACCGGCGAGGCGACGGTGCAGCGGGGTGACCTGTCGCTGGGGCTCAGGCTGTGGACCCAGCTTGACAGCAATCCGCCGGACAATCCGGACATCGAGGACTACCTCGGCTTCGGTGAACTGCGCGCGAGCTACGACCTCGGGCAGCATCGCTTTGGGCTCATGGCCCGTAGCTTCCAGCATCCGACGGTGCAGTTGGACTGGAGCTATCCCCTGTTCGGGGAGCGGGTGCGCGTCTACGCACAATACTTCAACGGCTACGGCGAGAGTCTGATCGACTACAACCACTCCGTGAACCGCATCGGCGTCGGTTTCCTTGTGGAAGGGGGCGGCTAGCGGGCCGTGGGTCGGCCGTGCCGGGAGGCGCGGTGCACGCGCCGCCCGCGGGGGATTGCAACCGCTGTCCGGCGCAGGCGCGTGTCGTTGCAACCACGCGACTGTTGCCCGGGCCACACCGCCGCGATCGGGCAAGCATCCTTTGCAGGTCGGGCTGCGGACTGGCTGCCGACATCCGCACGCACGTAAGTCATTGATTGTCGAGCCTCCCTCGTCGGTCCGAGCGACATTGGTGCATGCGATGATGCGCAGCGCATGAACACTCGCCCGGTCTCCGCCGCGCCTCCCGCGGGCAGGCTCGGCCATCGCTGCCCACCTGACGTCGAAACCGGCACGTGCAATGCACGCTTATCAGGTTGAGTGGCGCATCGGGTGGCTTCCCGAGACGCCGAATCATTGCCACCGTCAACGGAGCAGCATCATGCCGCGATCGATCGATCCATCTGCCGCGCCGGGCGCCGCCGCAATCCGCGCCCGCGCCGGCTTTCCGCTCGCGCGGCCGCAGGATATCGCGGACCGCGAAGGGCTCAGCCACGAACAGAAAATCGCGCTGCTGGAGCAGTGGGAGGAGGACCTCAGGGAGCAAATGGTCGCCGAGGAGGAGGCCATGCCCGGAGGTGATGCCTCCTTCGGAGAGGCGTTGGCCGAGGTGCTGGAAAGCCTGAAGGGGCTCGGCGCCACGGAGCACACGAGACCGGTACCGAGCAAGCACGGTTAATCCACATCGGGCGGGGGAGCCGCCTTCCCGGCAGCCGGCCGCTTGCTTCGCCCCGGCAGCACGAGCGCAACAGTGCCCAAATCCCGGGACCATCTCAGGTCGTGGTCGTGGTCGTGGTCGCGGTCGTGGTCGAGTATCCGATTACGACCACGACAACGAAGGCAAGATTTGTTACATCCATCGCCCGTTGCGTGAGCGTCTGACGGTCGTGCCAATCTGCCGCGATCCGGGGGGCCATTCGGTGCAGGCCCAAGCGTCCCCCGCGGGGCGCCGGAACGCCCGCGGGGCCAGGGTCGGTTCGCTGCGCGAGGTCAGCGGCTCGGCGTGTCCTGTGCCGGGATGGTCGGCCCCTCGACCTCGAACGCCGAAAACTCAGAGCGTTCGATGACGTTGTCCTTGTTCGTGTCCACCTGCCACCAATCGTCCAGCAGACCCTTGCGCCCACCTGCCTCGCCCTTGGAGAGGACGCCGTTTTCGTCGATATCGAGCTCCGCGAAGCTCGGCGCATGCGGCTCCTTGCCAAGCGGCAGCGTGTCCGAGTCGGTCGCCGCGGCTGGTGGCAGCGGCGGCACCACCTCCGGCGTCGGTCCCGCGTAGGTCTCGAAGTCGGCGAACTCATTACGCTCGATCAGGCCGTCGCCATTGGTGTCGAAGCGCGCCCACTGGCCGGAGAGTGGCGAGCGGCCCTCCACCTCAGCGGGCTCGAGCTTGCCATCGTGGTTGGTGTCCAGTTCCGCGAAGCTCTCCGGCTCGTAGTAGACGGGGTCGCCGCGCTGGGCGACCGCCGTGACAGGCAGGACCAGCGCGAGCGCGAGACCGGCGGCGACGGCGGCCGGGACAAGGGGTTCAAGCTGCTTCGGGTGTCGCATGATTACCTCTCCGGTTGGTGAACCGGTGCCCGTGATCCGGGCTGCTGGCTGGATGGGGCACCGGTCGCGTCAAGGTCCTGATGGCTGGGCTGCGGGCGCGCCGGCCCGGTCGGGGGTTCGTCGTGCCCTCCCGGCGCACGGCCCCTGCACTGGCCCGGCAGGCGCGGATGCATCAGCCACCATGTACACCCGGCTTCAGTGCATAAGGCGCGCCAATGCTGATTGGCGCATGTGCCACCGCGCCTGAGGCCCGCGCGGGGCATCAAGGCGTGAGGCCGGGCAGAACAACACCGGGCGGGAACGACAGCCGCTGCCGAGTGGCGGCAGCCGGCGACGCGCGGGCGCGGGTGAAATGCAGCGAACCGCGGTGGAAATGGTCCTGCCGCCGGGCGGCCGCCAGCCAGTGTATGCAGCGGCGCCGACCGCCCCCAAGATCAAAGCGAGATCAACGAGGGTCCACCGCAACCCGACCCCGAGGAGCCGCCCATGCGCCCGGAGCACTTGTCCCTGCCGCTGACGCTGCTACTGTTCGGCGGTGGCACGCTGGTGATCGCCTTGGTGGGCTCGCGTCTGACTCGGCTGGCGGACTGGCTCGCTGACCTGACGGGGCTCGGGGAGGCGGTGTTCGGCGCCGTGCTGTTGGGTGCCATGACCTCGCTGCCCGGAAGCATCGCCTCCATCACCGCGGCCGCGGCGGGCCGGGCGGAGCTGGCGGTGAGCAACGGCGTTGGCGGCATCGCCGCGCAGACCGCCTTCCTGGTGTTGGCAGACCTGACCTATCGGCGTGCAAACCTCGAGCACGCGGCGGCCTCCGTCACCAACATGATCAACGGTGCCCTGCTGGTGGCCCTGCTGGCGCTGGCGTTGCTCGCCGCCACTGGTCCGCCGGTGACGGTGCTGGGCGTGCATCCGGCGTCCCTGCTGATACTGGCGGTGTACGCGTTCGGTCTGCGGCTCGCCGCACAGACCCGGGATGCCCCGGGCTGGCTGCCGGTGCGCACCACGGATACCCGCGAGGACAAGCCGGACGCCGCCGCGGTGGGCGGGGTACGGCCATGGCGGGTGTGGGCCGCCTTTGCGCTCAGCGCCGCGGTGGTAGGCGTGGCCGGGTGGGTGGTGGGTGTCTCTGGCATCGGGCTGGTGCGCCACACGGGCCTCTCGGAGACCCTGGTGGGGACCTTGCTCACCGCCGTCGCCACGTCGTTGCCGGAGTTGGTGACGACGCTTGCAGCGGTGCGCCAGGGGGCGTTGACCCTCGCCGTCGGCGGCATCATCGGTGGCAATACCTTCGACGTGCTGTTTTTGGTGTTCTCCGACGTCGCCTATCGCGAGGGTTCCATCTACCACGCCATCGGCCCGCAGCCGCTGTTCGTGATCGCGTTGACCATTCTGCTGACGGCCTTCCTGCTGTTGGGGCTGATCCGCCGGGAGCGGCGCGGCGTCGCGAACATTGGCTTCGAGAGCGCCGCGGTGCTGGTGTTCTACCTGGCCGGCATGCTGGTCCTGGTGACCTGGTCATAGATCCGATCCGGCGGCAGGACATCGCCGCCCGGGCCGGTCACCGGCCGTGCTGGCCGGCACCGGCATTGCCAAGGCGCTACTGTTGCTGGTCGGTTGCGGACTCGATGCGGTCGCCGGTCTGCTCCAGCGCCTCGCGGGTGCGCTCGGCGGCTTCTTGAGTGGTCTCTTTGATCTTCTCGGCGGTCTGTTGGGCGGCCTCGGTCGTCTTCTCGCCGACCGCGCGTGCGGTCTCGCCGGCCTTCTGGCCCACCGCCTGCGCGGCCTCGCCGGTCGCTTCCATCGCGTTGTGGACCTTCTCGCCGACGTCTTGCGAGCCCGTTTGCTCCGGCTGCTTTTCGCAGCCCCAGAGCAGGACCGCCGCAACGGCGATGGCAACGAGGGTGACGACGGATTCGGTGCGTTTCATGGGTTAGGTTCTCCTGTCTCGGTTGCAGCTCGGGACAGTGGCGCAGGGACAACCATTCAGTGGTGTCACCCGGGCCGGCACGTCCCGCGGTCGGCCGAGCTCGCCCGCAATGTGACTGATCGTCTCTCTCGGCAGCGGTGCCGGTTCGACCCGACCGTGTTCAAGCAATCTCTCGACCAGATTTTGTTGCCATTGCGTTAGCTGGCCAGCGGCTCGTGCCCGCCGGGGACGTGCGCGCGGAGAGCGGCGGGCCGGGCGTCGCGGGTGGGTGGGGCGCGCAGCGACTGGCGCTGTCGTGTGGCTCAAATCAACCGGCGTTGCGAACCAGCCTGCGTCAATGCACCCGTCGCGGTGCCATGCGCGTGGGTGCGTCAAGGTCAGTCGGTGGGCTCCCCCGGAAGATGGTCCGCCACCACGGCACCGCGATCGCCGCGCGGCCGGGGCTCGCCAATGGTGCTGTCGCGGCTGGTCTGGCGCTCCGATTCGGCGTTGATGCCGGCGCCGATGATCACGGCCGCCGCCGTGATGTATAGCCACAGCAGCAGCACGATGACGGCGCCAAGGGAGCCGTAGGTGGCGTTGTAGGAGCCGAAATACTGGACGTACGTGGAGAACAGCACGGAGGCGCCGATCCACAGCACGCCCGCCACGATCGAGCCCACCGGTAGCCAGCGCCAGCGCGCCTCGCGCCGTGACGGCCCGTAACGGTAGAGGATGCCCAGCGCCAGCAGGCCCACCAGCGCCAGCAATGGCCAGCGCAGCCAGTTGGCCAGTGTCGCCGGCAGGGTGCCCAGGCTCACCAGGTTGAGCACCACGGGCACCGCCACGGTCACGACCACGGCGGCGGCCAGCACCAGGATCAGGAAGATGGTGAGCCCGAAGGCGAGCAGGTTCAGCGCCAGCATGCCGCGCATTTCGTGCTCGTCATAGGCGATGTTGAGCGCGATGATCAGTGCCCTCGTGCCGCGGGTCGCGCCCCAGAAGGACAGCAGGATGGCGCCGATCAGCCCAAGCCCCAGCGCGCCCCCGGAGGTTTCTGCCGCACTCGTCAACTGCGCCGAGATCAGTCGGTACGCGTCCGCGGGCATGAGGTTGTGCAGGGCTTGGAACTGGGCCTGGATTTGCGTGGGGTCGAAGATCAGGCCGTAGGTGGTCACCAGGGCCGCTATCGCCGGAAACAGCCCGAGCAGGCTGTAGAAGCCGACCCCGGCGGCCACCAGGCCCAGGTTCTGCTGCTGATAGCGGTTCAGCACGCGGCCGAGGATGTGCCACCAGCCGGCGCGTGGGATTTCGATTGGGCTTTCCGCCTGGCGTCCGGCCGCCTCGCCGCCGCTCGGTGTCGGGTTTGTCTGCATTGGGCTGGCTCCCATTCGTTGGCGCGCGGTGTGGATGCGGCGTACCCGTGCTCGCCGACATGGGCGATGCGAGGCCGCATCCCGCAGGGATCTTGGCGATGGCTCTGCAAGAATCGGCCCGGTCCGTGCGGGGCGGCGGATGGCCGCGGCGGGCCCGCAAACCGCACCGCTGGACGGGATGGCAGCCAGGTTGGGCGGGGGATAGCGCCGAGCTGGTTGAGGGTGCCCGGTGGATATGCTCGGTGCTTGGCCGCCACCCGACGCGCGACGGCATTAGCCTGGCGGGGGAGACCATGAAAGTATTGCTCGCAACGCCAAAAACGAGCGGATCGTAGGTCGGGTTAGCGATAGCGTAACCCGACAATCAGCGGCTTACGGACGCCCACCGTCGGGTTACGCTGCGCTAACCCGACTACACCGAATACTTTCACAGTCTCGGGGGCTTGGGAGCGCTGTCCGGACTCCCGGCTGGCGGGACCGGTGCCGCCTCCACCGGTGCCGTGTCCCGCTGCCGCGGGCGCCTCATCTCGCCCTTGCGCCACAGCAGGTAGATGGCCGGCAATACGAACAGGCTGAGCAGTGGGGCGGTGATCATGCCGCCCACCATGGGCGCGACGATGGGCTTCATGACCTCTGAGCCGACGCCGCCCAGCAGCATGATGGGCAGCAGCCCGGCGAAGATGGTCGCCACGGTCATGGCCTTGGGGCGGATGCGCTGCACGGCGCCTTCCTCGATGGCTGCCTCGAGGTCGCGCGCGCAGTGCAGCCGGCCTGCCTCGCGCCGGTACTTGAGCGCGTTGTCCAGGTACACCAGCATCACGACCCCGAACTCCGCGGCGACGCCAGCCAGCGCAATGAAGCCCACCGCCACCGCCACCGACAGGTTGTAGCCGAGGAGATACACGAGCCAGAAACCGCCCACCAGCGCGAAGGGCAGCGACAGCATCACCAGCAGCGCCTCGGTGGTGTTGCGGAAGATGAGATAGAGCAGCAGGAAGATGATGGTCAGCGTCAGCGGGACCACTCGGGCGAGTCGCTCCTGCGCGCGGGCCATGTACTGGTACTGGCCGGACCAGGTGAGCGAATACCCGGGCGGCAGGCTCACTTGCTCGCGCACCCGTCGCTTGGCCTCGTCGATCCAACTGCCGAGGTCGCGGCCGCGAATGTCCACGAAGGTCCAGCCATTCAGGCGGGCGTTCTCGCTCTTCAGCATGGGCGCACCATCGGCGATGACCACATCCGCCACCTGCGCCAGCGGCACCTGAGCGCCGGTGGGCGTGACGATGGGCAGCTCGCGGAGCTTCTCGACGTCGTCGCGCTGCTCCCGCGGGAAGCGGATGTTGATGGGGTAGCGCTCCAGGCCCTCCACCGTCTGGCTGACGTTGATGCCGCCGATGGCGGCGGCCACCAGGGCGTTGATGTCGCTGATGTTGAGCCCGACCCGGGCGGCGGCGAGCCGGTTTGGGCGGATCTCCACATAGCGCCCGCCGGCGACGCGCTCGGAGAAGGCGGAGGCGGTGCCATCCACCTGGAGCACGGTGCGCTCCACGTCCTGGCCGATGCGCTCGATGACGTTGAGGTCGGGCCCCGCGATCTTCACCCCTACCGGGGTCTTGATGCCCGTGGCGAGCATGTCGATGCGGGTCTTGATGGGCATGACCCAGGCGTTGGTGACGCCCGGCAGGTCCACGGTGGTGTTTAACGCGTCGATGAGCTTGTCGAGGGTCATGCCGTCGCGCCATTCGCTCTCCGGCTTCAGTTGGATGACCGTCTCGATCATGGTCAGCGGCGCTGGGTCCGTGGCCGTGTCGGCGCGGCCGATCTTGCCGAGGACGCGCTCCACCTCCGGCACGCTCGCGATGAGCCGATCGGTCTGCTGCAGCAGTTCCTGCGCCTTGCCGATGGAGAGCCCCGGCAGGGTGGTGGGCATGTACATCAGGTCGCCTTCGTAGAGGTCCGGCATGAACTCCGAGCCCAGGCCCCGATCCCAGCCTGCCAGCACCGGCACGCCGTGGAAGGTCTCGCGCCAGAAGGCGTTGAGGCCCGCTTGCCAGCCGTCGATGATCGCGATGGGATCGCGCGGGTCGGGTCGAGCGCCGGGGAGGTCCGACGCCGGCGCTGCCTGTGCCGCCTCCGCCTGGCCTCCCGCGTCGGCCCGAACGACGCGGGCCGCGACCATGTCAGCCGCCTGGAAGGGCCACTTCAGCGGCGCGAGCAGGCCGCCGACGCCACCGAGTGGGATGGCGATGCTCCACACCAGCAGGATGGACAGCAGCACGGTGGTGCGCGGCAGCGCCAGCACCAGGCGCAGGAAGGGGCGGTACGCGGCCATCAGAACCCGGTTGAGCGGGTTCCTGGACTCCCCCGGGATGCGCCCGCGGACGAGGTAGCCCATGAGCACCGGCACCAGCGTCACGGCGAGGCCGGCGGCAGCGGCCATGGCATAGGTCTTGGTATAGGCGAGCGGGCTGAACAGGCGGCCCTCCTGCGCCTGCAGCGTGAACACCGGCAGGAAGCTCAGCGTGATGATGAGCAGACTGAAGAACAGCGCCGGGCCGACTTCCACGGCCGCGTCGCCGATGACTCGCCAGTGCACCTCGCCCCGCGGCCGTTGCCCGTGCACCGCATCAAAGCGCTCCAGGTGCTTGTGGGCGTTCTCGATCAGCACGATGGCCGCGTCCACCATGGCGCCGATGGCAATCGCGATGCCCCCCAGGGACATGATGTTGGCGTTGATGCCCTGGAGGTGCATGACGATGAAGGCCACCAGGATGCCGAGCGGCAGGCTCAGTACCACCACCAGCCCCGAGCGCAGGTGGAAAAGGAACACCAGGCACACCATCGCAACAACGACGAGCTCCTCGACGAGCTTGTACCCGAGGTTGTCGACGCTGTCGCGGATGAGCTGGGAGCGGTCGTAGGTCTCGACGATCTCGACGCCGTCCGGCAGGCTCGCCTTGAGCTCGTCCAGGCGCGCCTTCACCGCGTCGATGGTGGCCAGCGCATTCTCACCGGAGCGCATGACAATGATGCCACCGACGACTTCGCCATCGCCGTCGAGGTCCGCGATGCCGCGGCGCATCTCTGGGCCTACCTGCACCCGCGCCACGTCCCGCAGCAGCACCGGCGTGCCGTCCGGCGAGGTGCCGACGGGGATCAGCTCGATGTCCGCGGGCGAGCGCAGATAGCCGCGGGTGCGCACCATGTATTCGGCCTCCGCCAGCTCCAGCACCGAGCCCCCCACCTCCTGGTTGGCGTTGCGTACCGCGTCGATGAGCCGCTGCAACGGGATACTGTAGCTGCGCAGCTTTTCGGGGTCCGCGACGATCTGGTATTGGCGCACCATGCCGCCGACGGTGGCGACCTCGGCGACGCCGGGCACGGTCTGCAGCTCGAACTTCAGAAACCAGTTCTGCAGGCTGGTGAGCTGGGCCAGGTCATGGCTGCCGCTGCGGCCCACCAGCGCATAGCTGTAGACCCAGCCGACACCCGTGGCGTCCGGGCCGAGCCTGGGCTGCACGCCCTCGGGCAGGTCCGCCGCGGCCTGGCTCAGGTACTCCAGCACCCGCGAGCGCGCCCAGTACAGGTCGGTGCCTTCGTCGAAGATGACGTAGACATAGGAATCGCCGAAGTAGCTGTAGCCGCGCACGGCCTTGGCGCCGGGCACCGCCAGCATGGTGGTGGTGATGGGGTAGGTGACCTGCTCCTCCACCACCCGCGGCGACTGGCCCGGGAAGCGGGTCTTGATGATCACCTGCACGTCGGAGAGGTCCGGGATGGCGTCCAGCGGGGTCTGCTTGAGCGCCGCCAGGCCCCAACCCGCGAGCAGCACCGCCGCGACCAGCACCAGGAAGCGGTTGCGAATGGACCAGAGGATTACCTGGCGCATGACGTGGCACCTGCCTTCGGTGGATACTTCGCCCCCGCACCTGCGTGCGCCCTGCTCGCCGGTCGAGGACGGGGCGAGGTCGCCGCACTCGGAAACATCCGCGGAAGTACACACAGGAGGCGCCGATGACCTTCCGTTTGCATCTCCATCTGCCGCTGCGCAGCAAGCGCCCGTCGGTGAAGGGCTCCGGCGCGCCGTTGGACGCCGCCTACTACCAGGCCCTGCACGAGCACAGCCGGGGCTACCAGCGCAACAACTGGCTCGCGGACGACCCCGCGCTGCTGGCCGCCGAGGCCCGGAGCATCATCGAGCTGGGCTGCGGCAACGGGCGCTTCCTGGAGCGGGCGCTGGGGCACTTCGAGAAGGTCTGCGGCTGCGACTGGGCGCTGTCGCCGGTGCTGATGCGGACCCTGACCCGCCACCCCGAGCTGCGCTTTCTGCGGCTGAACCTGATCGAGGACGCGTTGCCCGGCGGTTTCGATCTCGCCTGCAGCGGCGACTTCCTTGAGCACCTGCCAACCGAGCAACTGGATGCGGTGCTGGCCAGGGTCGACGCCTGTGCGGGGAGTGCCTACCACAAGATCGCCTGCTTCGACGACGGTCACGCCCACCTGTCCATCCTGCCGCCGGAGGAGTGGCTTGCGCGCTTCCGTCGCATCGATCCGGCCTATGCGCTGCGCCTGGACGAGTCGCGGCGCCCGGACCAGCCGGTGGCCATCATCACCAAGGGCTTCACGACGCGGGATGGCGGTTGACGTGGCTTTGGGCGCAGGACGCTCGCGCGAGCTCGTGGTACGAAGGACCCGGTACGGCGTACCTGGGCGCATGCTTGTGCGATTGCGCGCCTCGTTGACCGCGCCATGCGCCCCGTACTGCGTACGCCGTACAGCGCATCCAGGTTCAATGCCCATGCGCATGTCCTCCGCCCATCTCGTGCCCTGAGGCAGTGGCCTTGGAGCCCGTTGCCCCCATCCGCATGAAGCTCGCCTGCAGGCTGGACTCGGAGTCGATCAGGAACTGACCCGAGACCACCACCTCGTCGCCGGGCTCGAGCCCCGAGAGGATTTCCACCTCGCTGCCGCGCGCCATCCCGGTCAGCACATCCACCGGTTGGAAGCGTCCATTCCCCAACGCCCGGATGACGCTGGTGCGCTCGCCGGTGGCGATGACGGCCTCCGTCGGTACCTTGAGGACATTGCGCTTGGGGCCGCCGTGGATGACCACGTCGGCGAACATGTTGGGCTTGAGCGCGCCGTCCAGGTTATCGAACACGAGCCGCACCTTGAGCGTGCGCGTGGTGGGGTCCAGCTCGGGATACAGGTAATCCACCTTGCCCGTCCACGTGCGCCCGGGCCGCGCCGGCACCGTGATGTCCGCCGTGAGTCCCTCGCGGAGCCAGTCGATCTGGTGCTCGTAGACGTCTACCAGCACCCACACGCGGCTGAGGTCCGCGATGCTGAACATCTCGCTCGACTCGGTGACGTACATGCCGTCGCGGGCCATCATCTTCGTGACCACGCCGTCGATGGGGGCGCGCACCGGGATGCGGTTGCGTGGCTCGCCGGTGCGCTCGATGTCCCGGATGACATCGTCCGGCACGTCCAGCAGCCTGAGAATATTGCGCGCCTTGTCCTCGCTCACCCGCCGCTGCGCGCCGCTGCGGTCCTGCGCCAGCAGAAAGTCCACCTGTGCGGAGAGAATGTCCGGCGCATAGAGTTCCGCGAGCTGCTGGCCGCGCTTGACGGGCTCACCCTCGGCGCGCAGCTCCAGGGTCTCGATCCAGCCGGGGGCGCGCGGGTGCACGTGGGCGAGCCGCGTCTCGTCGTAATCGATGCGGCCGACAGTCTCGATGCGCTTCCACAGGGTGCCCCGGCCAGCCTTGGCGGTGCGCACGCCCAGGGTCTGGATCACGGCTGGTGTCAGCGCCACGGCCGGGTGCGCCTCCACGGGGGCGTCGACCTGCGGCGGCTCGGGCTGCTTCTGCACCAGGTCCATGCCGCAGATGGGGCACTTGCCAGGCTCGTCCTGGACGATGTTCGGGTGCATGGGGCAGACGTAGGTGGGGTCCATGTGCTTGGCGGCGTGCTCCAGCGCCGTGTCGTCCATGACCGCCGCCAGATCCTCGCTCGGCCCCGCAGCACGGTCGCAGCCGGCTAGTGCAAGAGACAGCGCAAGAGTCAGTGCCAGTGCCGGGAGCGGCATGAGGCAGCGGGCTCGGGTGCAGGGTGCGCGGCGGCGGCGGGCGTGCCCGCGCCGGTGCTGATTCGACATCGTGCTTCTCCGTTGAAGGCCGCTACCGGGCGCGCGTCGGTGCGCCGCTCACGTTCGGGCCGGTTACCTTGCCAAAAGCTGCGGCGGTGAAGTGCCGCCGCGGGAATCAGCCGGAGAAGGGTCTGGGCGGCCGGAGCAGGACGTCCGGGGCGCGGGTGTGGAGTTGGGGGATGGTGTCGGCCGTCGGGTGCTCGCGGGCCGGGGGAGCCAGGCCAGGAGGGACATGGACTGCCAGCAGATTCCAGCCGGCGGCAACCGCGCTCAGGCTGCACTTGTGGCACGGCGCGCCGGACGGGAGATGCGTCTTCGATGTGGCGCTCTGGGGTGTGGCGCTCTGGGCGTCGGCTGCGGCCGGCGCGGGGGCGCCCGTGTGCGCGCAATGAGCCGTCACCGTCTGCGTCCCGCCAGCGTGCACGCAGCCGATCACATTGGCTGCGAAGAGCTGCAGGTTGAGCACCAGCACGCAGAGGACTGCGGCGATATGGCGGCGGCATCTTGGCATGGCCGCAATGTGCATCCGTTGGCGGTGCCGCGCAAGTAGCTGGTGTCGGGGCAGGCTGCGGGCGCAGGGTGCAAGGTCGGGCTAGTGCCCCGTTTCAGCTAATTTTGCCGAGCGCCAACCCGGGTGGGGCCGGAGCCGAGGAACCTGGTCGAAGTCTCTGCGCGCTGTCGTTGTCGTTGTCGTAATCGACTACCCGACCACGACCACGATTACGATCGCTGCTCGGACTGCGAGAGCGATGCTCATGGCTCGTCGGTCTGAGGCAGCGCCTCGCTAGTCGATGGGGGCGGTCGTGGCAATTTGCGGCGGGCCTTGGGCCGCTTGGAGGCTCAGGCAGGTGCAAATCGCTCCCATAGCAAATGCGCCGACACCGCCAGTGACGCCGCCACCAGCGCCGGGCGCACCAGCCGGGCGCCGTGGCTCAGCACCAGGTGGGCGCCGATCCAGCCACCGATGAACTGGCCGACGGCCATGGCCAGCGCCAGGGACCACACCACCTGTCCGCCGGCAATGAACGCCAGCAGCGCGGCCAGGTTGGTGGTGAAATTGAGCAGCTTGGTGTGCGCCGTCGCGCGCCTTAGGTTGTAGCCAAGCAGCGCAACGAAGCCGATGGCGAAGAAGGTGCCGGTGCCGGGGCCGAAGAAGCCATCGTAGAAGCCGACGCCGGTGGCCACCGTCAGCGCGAAGGCGGCATCGCCGATGCGCCGGCGCGAGCTGACGTCCGCCACGCGGGGCGAGAATAAAAAGTACAGTGCGAATACGATCAGCAGCACCGGCACCAGCCGTTCCAGCAGGTTGCTTTCCAGCACTTGCACGGCCACCGCGCCCGCGGCGGAACCGAGGAAGGCGCAGCCGACGGCCAGCCGCGCGGCGCGCAGGTCGATGGCGCCGGCGCGCAGAAAGCGCATCGTGGCGGCAAAGGAGCCGAACACCGCCTGTGCCTTGTTGGTGGCCAGCGCCTGCACGGGCGGCAGCCCGGCCCAGAGCAGCGCCGGCACGGTGATGAGTCCGCCGCCGCCGGCCATGGCATCGATGCAGCCGGCGACCAGCGCGATGGTGAACAACAACAGCACAAGCTCGAGCAGTTCCATGACGATGGCAGACCGGGGCAATCTGTTGACGCGGCATACGACGGCGGGCGCCCAGCGAGTGCCCTACCGGCTGGTGATCTTCGACTTCGACGGCACCCTCGCCGACAGCTTCCCGTGGTTCGCCGCGACGCTCAACGACGTCGCCGCGCGCTGGCGCTTCAAGTCCGTCGCGACGGACGAGGAGGAACTGCTGCGCGGCATGAGTGCCCGCGAGATCATGGTTCACCTCGGTGTGCCCGCCTGGAAGGCGCCGCTGGTGGCCGCGGACATGCGCCGGCGCATGAGCGCCGAGATTCACCACATCCGCCGCTTCGACGGCGCCGACCGCATGCTTTCACACCTGCATGCCGCCGGGATCACGCTCGGGCTCGCCACGTCCAACAGGGCGGACAACGTGCGCCGGGTGCTGGGCGCGCGCAACCTGCGGCTGTTCCGCTATCTGGAGACCGGTGCCACCATCCACGGCAAGGCCGCGCGGCTGGGGCGGGTGCTGCGGCGCGCCGGCGCACCGGCGGCGCGGGCGCTCTACATCGGCGACGAGATCCGCGACATCGAGGCGGCCCATGCCGCTGGCATTCAAGTCGGTTGCGTCGCCTGGGGCTACAACCGCCTGGAGGCCCTGCGCGCGGCCGGGCCGGACCTGGTGTTCGAGCGCATGGACGAGATCTGCAAGCGCCTGGTAGGCGTCGGGCATTAGCAGGCTGCGCCCGTGGGAGCGCCGTCCTCGGCGCGATGGGGCGCCCGCGGCAGCGTACGCCCCATCTGCCGGCGTCTGCGCGGCTGATCTGCGTGGGGCAGCGCCCGAGCTTAGAGCCAGCGTCCGAGGTTGACGCCGGTGTGAACCTTCACGGGCCCCAGGTCAACGCTTGGGCCGGCGATGCCGACGTTGGCGTAGATGCCGCCGCCGGCGCAGCCCGCGAGCGACAGGCACAGCAGCAGGGCGCCGGCGGCGAGCGACAGGCGTGGCAAGGTCCGGGCAAGCGCGGCTGCCGCAATGGACGCGGTCCGGCGTGGATGCGCAGGCGCATGCGAGCCGGTGGGTCGGGAAGTGATCGCGTGTGGCATGGTCTGTACTCCGCTCAGCGGTTGGCCGTGTGCCGCGCTGTCGTGTGCTCGGCCCAACTCGGCTCCCAGCTCTGCACCAGGAAGCCGGCGCCGGTGGGGTCGTTCAGGATGGCCACTTCGCCGCCAAGCGGGTTCTTCCGCGCCGGCAGCAGCACCTGGCCGCCGAGCCGCTCGGCGGCGGCGGCCGTCGCGGCGGGGTCGGCGACACGCACGTAGGCCATCCAGGTATCCTTGATGCCGCTCACGGGGTTCGGCAACACGCCCACCCGCGGCTGGCCCTGCGACTCAAGATACGTGTAGGCGTCTCGCTTTGCGCTGGCTTCCTGGTACGCCGGCAACAGGCGCCGGTAGAAGGCGATGGCCAGCCGCGGATCCGAGCTCCATAGCTCGTTCCACAGCCAGCCGCCGTTGGGGATCGGGCGGTCCGGCGGGTCGCCGTCGCGGGACTGGAGCAGCGTCAGTACCGCGCCCTGCGGGTCGCCCACCACGGCCACGCGGCCGCGCTCGGGGATCTCCACCGGCGCCTGGAAGACGTTGCCGCCGTTGTCGTGCACGGCGGCCACGGCCGCGTCCAGATCCGCCACCGACAGCACCGGAATCCAGCGCGAGACGTTTATGCCGCGGTTGATGCCGCGGCCGTCCACCATGCCGCCGATGGCGCGACCGGCGTGTGCGATGACCGTGTAGGTCTGCCCGCCGCCGATATCCACGTCGCGGAAGGTCCAGCCGAACAGACCGCCGTAGAAGCGCTTGGCGGCGGCGGGGTCCTCGCTGAGCAGGTCGTGCCAGACGATCTTGCCGGGCAGGCGGGTAGTGCTGCCGGCGGTGTCGATGGCCGGGATGCGCGCCGGGTCCACGGCGGCGCAGCCTGCCAGCACCAGCGCGGCGGCGGTGCAGGCGGCGATCAGGGTGTTGCGGGCGATGCGGTTCAAACCTGGGCTCCTTCGACTCGGGGCCGTTTGATCGGCGTTGCTGTGGGGGGGGAACGCCAACGGTCACCGGGCAGGCCGTCACCGCCGACGCGGCGTGTTGTACCAGCTTTGACGATCACTGTCATGGCGGGGGTCGCCGCGCTATGGTCGCCATTCAACGACGATCGGACAGTGGAAGATGCAGGCATGGGGAATACGGTGGATCGGCAGGCAACTGCCACGCGGGAGCGCTTTCGCGGCTGCCTGATGGGCCTCGCCGCCGGCGATGCGCTGGGCACGACGCTCGAGTTCAAGCCGCCGGGGAGCTTCCGGCCCATCGACGACATGGTGGGTGGTGGGCCGTTCCGCCTGGCACCGGGCGAGTGGACCGATGACACGTCGATGGCGCTGTGCCTGGCGGAGAGCGTGCTGGAGAACGGCGGCTTCGATGCCGCGGACCAGATGCGGCGCTACCTGCGCTGGCGCGACGCGGGCCGCCTCAGCAGCAATGGGCGCTGCTTCGACATCGGCAACACCGTGGGCGCGGCGCTGGCGCGCTTCGAGCACAGCGGCGACCCCTTCGCCGGCAGCGACCACCCGCGCAGCGCCGGCAACGGCAGCCTGATGCGGCTCGCGCCGGTGCCCATGCGCTGGGCGTCGGACCCTGCGGCTGCTATTAGATGGGCCGCGGACAGCTCCCGCACCACCCATGCCGCCCGGACCTGCATCGACGCCTGCCGCTACATGGCCGGGCTCATCGCCGGCGCGCTGGCGGGCGAGCCCAAGGAAGCCCTGCTCGCGCCCCGCTACAGCCCCGTGCCCGGCCTGTGGGACGATGCGCCGCTGTGCGCGGAGGTCGACGCCGTCGCCACCGGTAGCTTCCGTGCGAAGGCCCCGCCCGAGATCCGCGGCACCGGCTACGTAGTGGACGCGTTGGAAGCGGCGCTCTGGGCTTTCGCGGCCACCGACGGCTTCGAGCAGGGCGCGCTCGCCGCCGTCAATCTCGGCGACGACGCCGATACCACCGGCGCCATCTACGGTCAGCTCGCCGGCGCCCACTACGGTCTGGAGGCCATTCCCGCGCATTGGCGCCGGCGGCTGGCACTGTCGGACGCCATCCTCGACTTCGCCGACCGACTCTACGCCGCGGCCACTGCCTGACGCCGTGGGAGCGCTGTCCGCTGCGCGATTGGCAGCCCACGGCCGCCGCATCGCGCCGGGGACGGCGCTCCCACAGTTCCTATACTGAGATCAGTAAAACCACCATCTTCGTGGTGGCGCCGCCGCCGTTGTGCCGGCGGCTACGGGGACCCTGGATGTTCCACAACAGCCTGCACCGCTTCCGCCGCGGCTCACTTCGTCAGATCCGGCTGCCTGCACTGGTGTGGCTGCCGCTGGTGTCCGTGCTCGGCGCCGCACTGGGTGGCTGGTGGGGCATTTACCAGGCGCGCCAGCAGGCGCGCGAGCACGCGGTGGAGCAGTTGGCGCTCGCGCGGGTGCAGATCCGCGAGCTGCTGGACCGCTACGAGCTGTTTCCGGACATCGCGTCCTTCTGCCCCTGCGTGGCAGACGTGCTGGTGGACCCGGAAGACCCGGCGAACGTGCGCCGCGCGAACGGCCGGCTCGCGGACATCAGCAGACGCATCCGCGCGGACGTGTCTTACGTGCTGGACCGGCAGGGCACTGTCGTCGCCGCCAGCAACTGGGCCGAGACCGGCAGCTTCGTCGGCAAGAACTATGCGCGGCGGCCCTATTTCCGCGGTGCGCTCGACGGCGGCACCGGGCGCTTCGTCGGCATCGGGCTCACCTCCGGCACGCTGGGCTACTACCTGGCGCGGTCCGTGCGCCGCGCCGGCCGGGCGTTGGGCGTCATCGCCGTCAAGCTCCGGCTCGACGAGCTGGAGCATTCGCTTGCGGACGGCGCCTTCCACCGGCGTCGGCCCGGCTCCCTGGGCGCGCAGGTGCTGGTGGCGGACGCGGCGGGCGTCGTCTTCCTCAGCACCGAGCCCGCCTGGCGTTTCCACACACTGGCGCCATTGCCGGCGGACACGCGCGCGCAACTGGCACGCACCGGCGCCTATGGCACGGAAGTGCTGCCCCCGCTGCACGCCGAGACCGTCGCCACGCTCGGCCCGCACGCGCGGCTGCTGGCGCTGCCCGCGCGCGGACGCTTCGTCGCCGTCGCCGAGACCCTGCCGGACACGGACTGGCGGGTCATGGTGCTGGCGCCCGTCGCAGACTTCGTCCACATGGTCGGCCTGCACGCGCTGCTTGGGCTGCTGATCGGGATGCTCGCCGTGGCGCTGGTGCTGCTGCTGGTGTTCCGCGAGCTCTACCAGCGCCGGGTATTGGACGCGGCCATCCGCGACCCGCTCACCGGCCTCTACACGCGTATGTACATGAACGAGACGCTTCCGCGCCTGGTGGCGCGCCACAACACGGACCCGGACGCGGCCTTCGGCGTCGCCATCCTGGACGTGGACTTTTTCAAGCAGGTGAACGACCACCATGGCCACTTCGCCGGCGACCGGGTGCTGGCGGACCTCGGTGGCCTGATCCGCGCCCAGTGCGCGGACACGGACATCGCCGTGCGCCTGGGTGGCGAAGAGCTTGCGCTCTTTCACCCGCACAGCGCGCCGGGCGAGACCCTGCGCCTGGCCGAGCGGCTGCGCATCCTGGTGCAGCGGCACGCGGCGCGCTGGGAGCGCAGCGACATCGCCGTCACCATCAGCGGCGGCGTCGCCGAGCACCGCGTCGGCGAGACCCTGGTGCAGTTGCTTCAGCGCGCCGACCAAGCCCTCTATCAGGCCAAGCGCAATGGTCGCAACCGCATCATCGACGCCGATCCGCCCACCGACGGCGGCATGCCGCCGGGGCTCTGCTCGCAACTCGACGCGCCGGTGGCGAGTG
>NZ_JAJDNQ010000095.1 GCF_022340605.1 Thiohalocapsa sp. | reverse complement strand
GGTGCTGGCGTTCCGCGGCGCCATCGAATGGGGGCAGTGGCTGCTGCTGCCGGCGGGCGGCGGCGACGGCTACGAGGTGCTGCCACTCGCCGCGCGGGTGGCGCTGCCCCTGACGGCCGGGCTGCTGCTGGGCCTGGCGTTCGACCGGCTGCCGGGTACCCTGCGCGAGGTGGGCGTCAACCACGTGCTGAAGCGCTTGCTGGCGCCCGGGCGCGAGCGCCTGCCCTTCGGCAACATGGTGGTGCAGTTCCTGGGTGCGGTGGTGGCCATCGTCGGCGGCCATTCCGTAGACCGCGAGGGACCGGCGGTGCACTTGGGTGCCGCCAGCGCCAGTCTCGTGGGCCAGCGCCTCGGCCTGGATGCCGAGGAGGAGCGCACCCTGCTCGCCGCCGGCGCGGCGGCGGCCATCGCCGCGGCCTTCAATACGCCGCTGGCGGGCGTGGTATTCAGCATCGAGGTGCTGCGCATCCGCTACCAGGTGAGCCGCTTTCTGCCCGTGATCGTCGCCGCCGTCATGGGCGCCATGGCAAGCCGCATGGTGTCGCTGCACGACACGGGCTTCCCGGTGGTGCCGGAGTACCTGGGCTCGCAGTGGGAACTGCTGGCGCTGCTGCTGCTCGGCGCCGGTGTCGGCCTACTGGCGGTGGGCTTCTCCGCCCTCGCGGCCGGGGTGGCACGACGCACCGGGCACTGGCCCTGCGCCGTCACCTTTCCGCTCGCGGGGCTCGTCACCGGCCTGCTGGCGCTGTGGACGCCGCAGATCATGGGCATCAGCTACGACACCCTGGCGCTGATGCTGGTGGGCGAAGGCAGCCTGCCGCTGGTGCTGCCACTAATGGTAACCAAGCTGGCAGCAACCGCCATCAGCATCGGGCTGCGGGTGCCGGGCGGGCTCATCGGCCCCACCATGTTCATCGGCGGCGCCGCGGGCTCCACGCTGCGGCTGGCGCTGCCGGGCCTGGCCCTGGCGCACGCGGCCTCCCCCGGCTTCTATGCCACCATCGGCATGGCGGCCATGATGGGGGCGACGCTGCGCGCCCCGCTGGCGGCGCTGACAGCCCTGCTGGAGCTGACCGCCAACCCGAACATCATCCTGCCGGGCATGATCGCCATTGCGTGCGCGGAGCTGGTGAGCCGCAGCCTGCGCGGCGAGCGATCCGTGTTCGATATGCTGCTGGATGCGCAGGCGGTGCGCGGCACAAGGCCCTAGTGCTTCGCCGCGGAACTTCCGAGACCAGCTTCCCTCGTTGTCGCTGTCGTCATCGGAGTCGTCGTCGAATCTCCGCATGGTTCAGATCACGATTACGACAACGACCCGAGACGGTCTCGGGACCTGCACGCTGTTGCACCAGCAAGGGTTGTGGACAGGAATTCCCGACGAGCGCTTGTTGCTTTCCATTGCATCGACGGGCTAAGGTCCGTGTACGCGTTATGCACAAACAGTGTAGGCGCGCGTGCTCGTCAAACAGCCGGGAGGAGGCATAGCCATGGCAAACCAGCACAGCTCCAACATCAAGATCGCCAGCGCGGCCTTTGCAGCGACCATGCTGCTGGGAGTGCAAACCGGCGCGCTGGCCGTCGAATGCAAGGGCATGGAAAAATCGGCCTGCGAGAAGAACGCCGCGCAGTGCACTTGGGTGGACCCCTACACCCGCAAGGATGGCGCCAAGGTGAACGGTTACTGCCGTACGAAGGGCGGCAAGAAGTCTGCCAGCACTAAGGGCTGAAGCTCGCGCGGCGGGGGCGGCCGTCAGCGGCCGCCCCTACCACGACCCTCACCTCCCTGGTCTGCCCATCGAGGCGGATCACACGCCAGCCGAATCCCCTGCCGCACTATCCGCGATGCGCTGCCCTTCGGCAAAATCGAGCGTCCCCTCGTAGATGGCCCGGCCAGTGATGGCGCCGATGATGCCGCGCCCTTCCCCCGGTCCGGCGACGGCGGCCAGCGCGCGCACGTCGTCCAAACTGGTGATACCGCCGGAGGCGATAACGGGCACGGCGATGGCCTCGGCGAGCCGGGCGGTGGCCTCCACATTGGGGCCCGTGAGCATGCCATCGCGGCCGATGTCGGTGTAGACGATGGCGGTTACGCCGTCGGTCTCGAAGCGCCGCGCGAGCTCCTCCGCCTTGTGATCGGTCACCACGGCCCAGCCGTTGATGGCCACCAGCCCGTCCTTGGCGTCCAGCCCGACGATGATGTTGTCGGGGAAGGCGTGGCAGGCGCGGGCGACGAAGGCGGGCTCCTTGACCGCCTGGGTGCCGATGATGCACCAGCTCACGCCGGCGTCGAGGTAGGCGGCGATGGTGCGCTCGTTGCGGATGCCGCCGCCCACCTGGATGGGCAGGTCCGGATAGGCCGCGGCGATGGCGCGGATGGCATCGCCGTTCACCGGCTCACCGGCGAAGGCGCCGTTGAGGTCCACCAGGTGCAGCCGGCGGGCGCCGGCGTCGCGCCAGCGCCCGGCCACCTCGACGGGGTCCTCGCCGAATACGGTGGCGTCGTCCATGCGGCCCTGGCGCAGGCGCACGCATTTGCCGTCTTTGAGGTCTATTGCTGGGATGAGAAGCATGCGCGGGATTCCCCGTTAGTACTTAGAAGTGCGTCATGCGCCAAGGGCCAAGGGCCAAGGGCCAAGGGCCAAGGGCCAAGGGAAGCGTGTCATGTAATCGCTCGCCTGTTCAACCGAGCGAAAACATCCCATTGCGCGGCACCCGACCCCGGCCGTGCGCCCATTTTCTTAGAGCGTCCCCTTGGTGGAAGGAGTGACTTCGCCCATCCGCGGGTCCGGCTCGACAGCGATCCGCAACGCCCGGCCGAAGGCCTTGAAGATGGTCTCCGCCTGATGGTGGGCGTTGCTGCCGCGCAGGTTGTCGATGTGCAGGGTCAGCGCGGCGTGGTTGGTGAGGCCCTGGAAGAACTCCTGCAGCAGGTCCACGTCGAAGGCGCCGATGAGCGCGCGGGTGTAGCTCACGTTGTAGGTGAGCATCGGCCGTCCGGAGAGGTCCACTACCACCCGCGACAGGGCCTCGTCGAGCGGCACGTATGCGTGGCCGTAGCGGCGGATGCCGCGCTTGTCGCCGAGGGCCTGGCGCAGCGCCTGGCCGAGGGTGATGCCGATGTCCTCGACCGTGTGGTGGGCGTCGATGTGCAGGTCGCCCTGGGCGGTGATGTCGAGGTCGATGAGACCGTGGCGGGCGACCTGGTCCAGCATGTGCTCCAGGAAGGGCACGCCGGTGCGGAAGCTGCCGCGGCCGGTGCCGTCCAGGTCGAGCGCGACGCGGATCTGGGTCTCTAGGGTGTTGCGCTCGACTTCTGCCGTCCGGTTGGCGGCGGTGCGATGGGCGGCGCCGGGATGGGAGGCGGTGTTCTGCGTCATGGCCTGCGTAGGGGCTGGGCGGGCGGTCGGGCATTGCCGCCATTTAACCACAGCGGCCGCCGCGACCGCAGCCGGGCGCTTCGCACACGACGACCGCTGCGCCCCGCGGCAACGCGTGCGCCGGCCGAACCCAATCATGATCGCCCCTTCCACCGGCACCATGAGCGGCTCGTTGGACGTGAACGGGAACGACGACAACGACCTTTCCGCGCGTCGCCCTGAACGGCCTCGACGCGGACTTCTCGATGGATCTGGACGAGGTGGACATCCTGTTCGGGACCAGCACGCCGCAGGTATCGCTGCGCGTGGATCAGCTCAGCTTCAGCGGCAACGTGGGCGACGTCAGCATGGACCCGCCGCTGGGCCGGATTCTGCTCTCCGATGTCCCACTTGCCGACGTGCCCGCGCCCCTGGGCCTGGCGCCGGTGGGGACCGGCTTGGTGTCACTATTTCCGCGGCTCCGGCGGCGGGCTCAGCCCTAGCGTCGGGCCTCCTGCGTCGGCCCGACCTATAGCAGCCGCGTGACGCGAAGCCGCGACGGGTTATCTTGGCAGCCTCTCAGGTCTCGAGCCAGAAGGTCACCGGCCCGTCGTTGATGAGGCTCACCTGCATGTCGGCACCGAAACGGCCGGTGGCGACGGCCGGATGTTCCGAGCGGGCGCGCCGCACCAGTTGCTCGAACAGCCGCTCGCCCTCCGCCGGCGGTGCCGCGGACGTGAAGCTGGCGCGGGTGCCCTTGCGCGTGTCGGCGGCCAGCGTGAACTGCGGCACCAGCAGCAGCCCGCCGCCGATGTCCCGAACGCTCAGGTTCATCTTGCCGGCGGCGTCCGGGAACACGCGGTAACCCAGCAGGCGCTCCAGGAGGCGCTCGGCGCGGGCCTCGTCGTCGCCCTTCTGCACCCCCACCAGCACCAGGAGCCCCCGGTCGATGCCTCCGACGAGCGCGCCGTCGACCTCGACCCGCGCCGCGGACACCCGTTGCAGCAGGCCGATCATTTGCCCGCGAAGCGCTCGGTGGCGGCCACCAGCGCCGCGGCGATGCCGGGCTCGAAGGCGGCATGGCCGGCGTCGGCAATCACCTGGAAGTCTGCCGTGGGCCACGCATGGTGGAGTTCCCAGGCCGATTGCAGCGGGCAGATGGCATCGTAGCGGCCATGCACGATGACGCCCGGAATGTCCGCGAGGCGGTGGGCGTCACGCAGCAACTGCTCCGGCGCCAGAAAGGAATCGTGGACGAAGTAATGGCACTCGATACGCGCCAGGCTGAGCGCGAGGCGGTCGTCGGCAAAGGCATTGCGGATGCCGGCATCGGGCAGCAGAGTGGCGCAGCGGCCCTCCCAGATGGACCAGGCCTGTGCAGCGCGGTGCATGACGGCGGCGTCGTCGCCGGTGAGGCGGCGGTGGTAGGCGTGCAGCAGGTCGTCGCGCTCGTCCTCCGGGATCGGGGCAAGGAAGTCCTGCCAGTAGTCCGGGAAGAGCAAGTGCGCGCCGTGCTGGTAGAACCACCGAATCTCCCAGGGCCGGCACAAGAAGATGCCGCGCAGAATTAGGGCGCTCACACGCTCGGGATGGGTCTCGGCGTAGGCGAGCGCCAGCGTCGAGCCCCAGGACCCGCCGAACACCAGCCAGCGCGCGATGCCGAGCGCCTCGCGGATGCGCTCCAGATCCGCCACCAGGTGCCAGGTGGTGTTGTGCTCCAGCCCCGCGTGCGGCGTCGAGCGCCCGCTGCCGCGCTGGTCGAAGAGCACCAGCTGGTAGCGCTTCGGGTCGAAAAAGCGCCGGTGCGTGGAACCGCAACCGGCACCGGGACCGCCATGCAGGAACACCGCCGGCAGCCCATCCGGATTGCCGCATTCCTCCACGTACAGCTCGTGGCCGTCGCCGACGTCGAGACGGTGGGTAGCGAAGGGCTCGATGGGCGGAAACAGCGGATCGGACCGGGAGTCTTGCATGCGGAACGGGTGGACGGGTGAGTGACGGGAGATCCGCGGACGGCTGGCACCGTCGCACGATGCGGACGACACCAACCTGACGTCAGAGTGTAGTCCGATTCCTACAGAAAGTAGCGTAAATAAACCACAAACCAATACTGATTCTAGGGCCACACTATAAGCGTCGCCGGCAGGGATGCACCGGCACGGAGGCACCAGCCGGGATGCACCCGCAAGGACGCGCCCGCCAAGGAGGCACCGGCACGGACGCTCCAGGATGGAACCCCGCCATGGATGCGCAGACTCGGACCCACTCAACCAATGGCGGCATCGGCCCCCGGCAGGGATGCACGGGGGCTTCTTTTTTTGGGGCACCCGGGACCATGGTCTCGAAGGTGCGGCCGATCCGGGGCGCGCTTCCCGGATGCACGACCCTCTCCAGCCCAGGGTCCCGGATTTCCTTTTGTACAGCAACGGCTCGCGGCTGGTGGCCCGCGCCGGCAGCACCCCCTGCCGGGGACCTTGGCGCTGGTGGGCTTGGGCGTCATGCTACGCGGGCATCGGCGTCGGCGCTGCACTGCGCAAGGCGCAGCGACAGCCGCGCGGCGGATGGGACAGCCGGCAGCCTGCGCTCAACCGTCCGCCAGCGCCGCCAAGGTTGACACCGGCGGTTCGCAGTGAGTGCCCCGGCAGCGATAGGCCAGGATGCCGCCGCGAATAGTTTCATCAGGGGCCATGGCGCGGAGGTTCCCGGGCAGGTCCGGCGCGTCCGCCGGGATCGCCAGCACGACGCGGCGTGGGCGGTAGCCCCGCTGGACGGCCGCCTGCCAGGCGCCGAGCTGTGCTTGCAGACCGCGGATGACGATGGTCTCGGGCGGTGTGTGGTACTCGTCGAGCACCGCCAGCAGCGTCGCGTGCGCGTAGGGCACGCTGCACATGGGCTCCGCGGCGAAGCGCAGGGTCGATGCCGCCGCGTCCAGGTAGCGCGGCTCGCCGAGCAGGTGGCCAAGCCGCTGCAACGCATGCGCGGCAACGCCGTTGCCGGACGGCATGGACTCGTCGCCGAGCGGCTTCGGCCGGGTAATGAGCGCCTCGTGGTCGGCGGCGGTGAAGAAGAAGCCGCCCTGCGCCGCATCGAAGAACTGGCTCAGCAGCACCTCCGCCAGCGCCACCGCCCAGTCCAGGTCGGCCCGCCGCCAGCGGGTCTGCAGCAGCTCCAGCAGGGCGTCCAGCAGCAGCGCATGGTCGTCCAGGTAGGCGTTGAGATGCGCCTTGCCGTCCTTGTAGATGGCGAGCAGCCGGCCGTCGCGCCAGAGCCGGGCGTGGATGAAGTCGAGCGCCCGTTCGGCGGAGGCGAGCAGGTCCGGGCGCTCCAGGACGCGTGCGGCCCGGGCCATGCCCTTGATCATCAGCGCGTTCCAGCTGGTCAGCACCTTCTCGTCGCGGCCCGGGCGCACCCGCGTGGCACGCGCCGTCAGCAGCTTGGCCCTCGCCGAACCCAGCAGCACCGCCGCCTGCCCGGCGTCGAGCCCTTGCTCGGCGGCGACGGTTTCCGGCGTGCGGTACTGGTGCAAGTGCCAGCGGCCCTCGAAATTGGGCGGGCGGTCGAGGCCGAACACCGCGACAACCAGGGCCAGCTCTTCCGGCTCTAGCAGCGCGGCGACCTCATCCTTGTCCCAGACATAGAAGCGCCCCTCCTCGCCCTCGCTGTCGGCGTCCAAGCTGCTGTAGTAGCCGCCCTCGGGGCTCTGCATCTCGCGGATGGCCCAGTCGGCGGTGGCCGCGGCGGCGTCGCGAAACAGCCGCTCGCCGGTGATCTGCCAGGCGTCGCAGCACAGCGCCAGCAGCGGGCCGTTGTCGTAGAGCATCTTCTCGAAGTGCGGGATCATCCAGTGATCGTCCACGCTGTAGCGGCAGAAGCCGCCGCCGAGCTGGTCGTTGATGCCGCCGCGCACCATGCGCTCCAGCGTGAAGCGAGCCATGTGCAGTGCCTGGGCATCCGGCTGGCCGTCCGCAGCCGTGGCCGCCCAGTGCCGGAACAAGAGCTCCAGGTTGCTCGGATGCGGAAACTTGGGCGCCTGACCGAAGCCGCCATGCTCAGCGTCGAAGGCGCCGGCGAGCTGCCGGCGGGCACCCTCCAGTGGCGCCATGTCCGGCACCGTGTCCGCCGCCCGTGGCTCCAGCGACGCCAGCGCATCCATCAGCGATTCGTTCTGCTCGCGGATCGCATCGCCCTGCTCGCGGTAGGCGCGCTCGATGCTGGCGAGGAGCTCGGTGAAGGCCGGCAGCCCGTGCCGCGGCGCCTTGGGAAAGTAGGTTCCGGCGAAGAAGGGCTTCAGGTCGTCCGGCGTCAGGAAAACCGTGAGCGGCCAGCCGCCCGGGCGGCGCGCGAGCAGCTGGTGCGCTGTCTGGTAGATGCGGTCCAGGTCGGGGCGCTCCTCGCGGTCCACCTTGATGTTGACGAAGAGCCGGTTCATGACCGCCGCAGTCGCCGCGTCCTCGAACGACTCATGCGCCATCACGTGGCACCAGTGGCAGGCGGAGTAGCCGATGGAGAGCAGGATCGGCTTGTCCTGCTCGCGCGCCAACGCCAGCGCCTCGTCACACCAAGGCCACCAATCCACCGGGTTGCTGGCGTGCTGCTTGAGATAGGGGCTGGTGGCCTCGGCGAGGCGGTTTTTCCGGGCGGCGTTGGAGTCGGACATGGCGCGGGCTCGTGCTGGCGGTCCAGACCCGAAGCATGACGGCCACGGCGCAGGTTTTCCAACGCATCGCCGGCCAAGAAGAAGCCCGATGGCAGGCGTTTCATCGGGCGCCGCGAACGCCCCGCTGGTCTGCCGCCTCCCCACCCTTCCCTGGCCCACTCCAGTTGGCGTCGCTCACTTGGCGTTGCTCATTCATAGAGCGCGGCCGCTGCACGCGACCGCGGGCCCCCAGCGAGGCTGGCAGAGGTCGCTGCCTGTTCAATGCATGGCACGAGCGCAGATGCGTCCATTCTTGGCCACCGGCCGGCATCCCGGTGAAGACGCGGCGATGCGCCGCGCCCGCCGTGCGCCCCTGTCCGATCGACACGGTAAGGGCACCTCGAATGCTTCGAGGTGCCCGCGCCGGGCAGGATGCCCCGCTATTTCTCAAGCGCCCAAGCGCTTGAGAAATGAAGCGAAGCGGAAACCGCGTTTTCGCTTCGCGGCTCGAAAAATGCCATGGACGGCATTTCCGAGGTCCCCATAACTTGATGTCATGCAGATGCGACCAGACCGGGCATCGCCTCGCCCGGCTCCGGCGACGCCCCGGGTTGGCCGGCCTGCTCGAGCTGCCACTGCACCGCATAGCGCACCAACTCGCCGCCACTGGCGAATTGCAGCTTGCGCTTGATCTTTTCACGATGGGTTTCAACGGTCTTGACGCTGAGGTGCAGGCGCGCGGCGATCTTGGACGGGGTAAGTCCCTGACCGATGAGGCAGAACACCTCCAGCTCCCGGTTGCTCAGGTCCCCGATGCTGGCAACACCGCCTTCCTTTTTCTTGCCGAAGCTATTGATAACCCGGTCCAACATCTTCTCGCTGAGGTAGATACGACCCGCCAGCACTTGGCAGATCGCGTCCAGCACCTGCTCGGTACCCTGGTGCTTGTGCACGTAGCCGCGCGCACCGGCGTTGATGGCCCGCTCGGCGAACAACGACTCGTCGTGCATCGAGCACGCCAACATCTTGAGCTCCGGGTGTTGCAGCTTCAGCCGCCTGATCAGCTCAATGCCGTTGCCGTCCCCCAGAGAGATGTCGATCAACACCAGGTCCGGCTCCTCTCTGCGCGTCACCTCAATGGCGTCGCGCACGTTGCTCGCCTCGGCGCAGACGGAAAGGGGCGGCTCCTCGTCAATCAGCGTGCGCAGGCCGGCACGCACCACCGGATGATCGTCGACGATGACAATGCGGCTCGGATTGATTTTTTGGGTAGTCATTATCAGCTGTCCTTTTGTTGTGGTGCCAGATGCCAGCTGACGGCGCCCGCGCCGCGCCGTCACCCGAGTTGCGCCCATAATGGTGGCGCACACTGCACCAATACGCCTATGGCTGCGAGACATATTGCCTGCTAGGAAGGGGGGAAAGGATCGGATGGGGAAGCCCGTCAATCCAGTACGGCGTTTCCATCTGACTGTACAGCCCAAGAACTCTGACGCCGGCATCGGGGATTTCGCAGTCGGCCCGGGCAACGGCCGGACTCGGGGCATCGTTTCCCGCACGCCTCTACCTGCTCAAGATTCAGTTGCAGACTGCCGACTGCGTCGCGCAACCGAGCGAGCGCGCGCGCAGCGCGTTCCGCGCGGCAGCAGCCGCGTAGGGCATTCGTGGAGCGGCACTAGCCAATTGAGAAGGAGCCGACTATTGGCCATCCTGACCGATAGTCGGCATCTACCTGAGCCGGTCAGTCCTTGCCCGGACGTTGCAGCAGAACGGCTGAGCCACAGCCTAACAACGGCAGTTGACTGGTCCCTAGCGTGTGCGCCCAACGTGGTGTCCAGCAAGGCACCACGGAGGCGAAGTCGTCGTTAACCGCCAATTCCAGTTGCGAACACCTTTCCTTCCTCAATGCAGGACAGATCGTCGAAGATGCGCACCATGATGGCCACGTCCTCCCACGTTCCCTGATTGGGCAGGATCTCCCGGCAAGCAAGAAACGGCGAGTAATGCTCGCACAGCGCACGGGTCAGGTAGCGGTCCAGGTGCCGATACGGCGCGTTAATGTGTTGCTCGTCCTCGTTCAGGTACACGATTAGCTCCCGTCGTCGCAACCGTGAAAGAAAATCAACACCAAGGCGAAGCCGACGACCCAGAAGGCCAGCAAGGCCAGCAGCCATTCAATTGTCACGTCCTTACCTCGTTTTTCTACCTGCAATGATCCTGGCTGCGTGGCCTGGCGGACAGACCTGCGGGCGCTTTGCCATTGCTGCCAAGCCTCACGCCTGCCGCCACCAGAGGTCGAAAAAGCGGTCCGTGGCCTGCTTGAACTCCGACGTCGCTTGCGCCCGGTCGATGATGTCGCCGTATTCATCCACCAATACCTGCGCCGGATCATCCGGATCGTACGGCTGCTCGATTTGCACAAGCTGATCCCGGACCAAATGCCGCAGGACTTCGTTGAGCAGCACCTGGTCGGCATGGAAGTCCCATTCCTCCGGCAAGCGATCGATCTGTGCCAGGCCCGCCACGGCCAGGTCGAGTCGATTGAGAATGTCTTGCTCAGTCATTGTTCTTCTCCCCGGCAAGTAGCGATACTGGCTCCCCCAAGTGCAGCGTCGCATCGGCGAGTCGCTGCCGCGAGCGTGCGTTCGTGTTGCCGAGTATCTTGGCCCAACGCGGCGAGTGCGCCTACGGCATCGGGGCGTAATCGCGATTAGGCGGTCAGACAGGAACCGTGTCGGTAAGCCACTTAACAGGCTATTGCGCCTCCCCCTTGACCTCCACGAGATTCCCCGAGGACGGTCTATTGGGAGAACCTAGGGAGAAGCCCATATTGGCCTTCCCGGTCCAAGCCGACACGGCGCTCGAACCTGTTCAGAGCGGTGGGCGGTTGCCGAGCTCACTCATTTTTCGTCGCTGGGCGCTCGAAAGTGGCGGGCGTCCTGCACCGCAGGGGACACGCGGATCGATGCGCCGGTGAAGTCCAGCGTATCGCGGCAGAACGGCGACGGGCTCGCGGGCGCCGCCGGGGAAGGTGGGGAGGTCTGCGATTGGCCTGCGGCCTTAAGCGCGCGCCGAGCGCTCGGAGCAACTCCGCGACATCGGCGGCCACCGGACAAGGTGCGGGTGTGGGTGTGGGTGTGGGTGTGGGTGTGGGTGTGGGTGGCGGGTCAATGCCGTCCATGGTCAGCATCGCGGCGACCGGTCGTCACCGGCAGCGCCGCGCTCGTTGCAGCGTCGGTCAGTTGTCCGGGTCCAGCGACAACCGCGGATGACGGCCGAGGTTGCACTGCACGGTCACTCTGAGCGCGCCGTCGGCCTTGCCCTTGGAGACGAAGGGCACGCCCGCCTCGCCGCCCAAGCTGACACCGAACTCCAGCGTGACCCGCTCGATGTCGGCATCAACGCCCCGCAGCGCTGCCACCGAGCCGTCCACGAACCCGCGCAGGGTCTGCTGCACGCGCGCCAGGTCGGCACGCAGCACGCCGTCCGCACCGGCGCGCTGATAGCCGATGGCGCCGACCGCCGAGCGTGGCACCGAGACCTCATCATCGGTCTCCACCAGCACGGTGCGCCCTTCGCCCAGGTCCAGTTCGATGAGTTTCGCCATGGCAGCAGTCGGTGGCTTCGGCCCGTTCGATCCCGACGCAGTGTAACCGAAGCCGCGACCTTCCCGGTGCAGGAAGACGTGCTGCGCGCCCCGACGGCCCGCACGGCCCTGCCTGGTCTGGGCCGGCGACTGCTGGATCGCAAACATACGGTGTATCGCCGATGCAGGCTTGCTCGAAGTCAGGGTAACCGCACGGTGATTGCGTCATTCTGACTGGTCCGCATCTGGCGGCGGCAACGTCCAGCCGCCGCCAAGCAGTTCGACCGTCCGGAGAACCGAGCATGCACGCCCCTCAGCGCGCCCCGCGGGCGCACTCCCACTCCCAGACCGACGACAACTGCGAGCGCGGCGTCACCGCCGCGAGTCGCGCGCCCGGGACGGGGCGCACAGGTGTATTGCTGGCCTTTCTGCTGGCGCTGGCGCTACCGATGGCGTTGCTGCTGCCGGCGGCCGGCTGGGCCAGGGCGGGCAGCTGGCCGACACCACCGGCGGCTCCGAAGCCGCCACCGCAGGTGTCCGGACCGCTACAGGGGGGCACGGCAGACCACACCAAGTTCGACGAGCTGAAGGGGCCGTTCGAGACCGGCTCGGATGTCACCAAGGCCTGCCTCGGCTGTCATAACGAGACCGGCCATCAGTTCATGAAGAACATCCACTGGACCTGGTCCTACAAGAACCCGGACACGGGCCAGCAGCTCGGCAAGAAGTACCTCATCAACAACTTCTGCACCAACGCGCGCGGCAACGAAGGCATGTGCGCCCAGTGCCACGCCGGCTACGGCTGGAAGGACGAGACCTTCGATTTCACGGATGAGACCAAGATCGACTGCCTGGTCTGCCACGAAACGACGGGCACCTACTACAAGCTGCCGAATTCCAAGGGGAACAAAGCCTGCTCGGTGATGTTCGAGGACATGGCGCCCATCGATCTCGCCGCGGCGGCGCAGAGCGTGGGCCTGCCGGAGCGGGCCAACTGCGGCGCCTGCCACTTCAACGGCGGCGGCGGCGACAACGTCAAGCACGGCGACCTCTCCTCGGCACTGAAGGAGCCGCCGCGTACCCTCGACGTGCACATGGGCGTGGACGGACTCAACTTCGCCTGCACCGCCTGCCACATTACCAACAAGCACATCTGGGCCGGCAGTCGCTATCACGTGATCTCGAAGGACGCCAAAGGCCGGATCATGTCGGGCGAGCGCAAGGACGTCGCCACCTGCGAGTCGTGCCACGGTCTCTCGCCGCATCCGGTGGACTCACTGGCCGGCTTCAAGCTCAACGACCATGTGCAGAGCATTGCGTGCCAGACCTGCCACATCCCGGAGTTTGCCCGCGGCGGCGTGGCCACCATCGTCGATTGGGACTGGCGCACCGCCGGCAAGCTGCGCAACGGTGAGGGCTATCACGAAGAGGGGTACATCCAGGGTAACGGCGAGGACCGCTACGTCTACAAATCCATCAAGGGCAGCTTCACCTACGACGAGAACGTCGTGCCGGTGTATCGCTGGTTCGATGGCCAGATGATCTACACCACCGTTGATACCCACTTCGATCCCAAGGCCAAAGAGATCGACATCAACCACTTCACCGGCTCTCGCGAGGACTCGCACTCGCGCATCTGGCCGTTCAAGCGCATGCACACCTGGCAGCCCTACGACAAGGGCAACGGCACCCTGGTTTACAACCACCTGTGGGGTGACGACAAGGCCGCCTACTGGGGCAACTACGACATGGGCGCGTCCATCGCGAAGGGCATGGCGGACTTCGGGCTCGACTACTCCGGCGAGTACGGCTTCATCCAGACCAATTCCTGGTGGCCCATCACCCACATGGTCGCCCCTAAGGCGCAGGCGCTCGCCTGCGATGACTGCCATACGCCCAAGGGCAGCCGCCTGGCGTCCGTGGAAGGCGTCTACATGCCCGGCCGCGATCACAACCCCTGGCTCGACGACATCGGCACCATCCTGGTGTTCGGCACCCTGGCCGGCATCCTGATCCACGGCCTTATTCGATTCTTCTCACCGAAGGGGAGGCAGCACTGATGGCCCTGCACCGCGTAAAAATCTTCAGCATTTTTGAGCGCTTCTGGCACTGGGCACAGATGCTGCTGATTCTCGTCCTGCTCGTCACGGGCTTCGGCCTGCACGGCTTCCATGACCTGTTTACCTTCAAGCAGGCCGTCACCCTGCACACCGCCGCCGCGCTGACGCTTCTGCTGCTCTGGGCCTTCGGCACCTTCTGGCTGTTCACGACCCGCAACTGGCGGCATTTCATCCCCACCGTGCAGGGCATGTGGGGCGTGTTCCGCTACTACAGCTTCGGCATCTTCAAGGGCGAGCGGCATCCATACCGCAAGGCCTATTGGCGCAAGCACAACCCGCTGCAGGCCCTCGCCTACACGATGCTGAAGCTGGTGCTGTTCCCCGCCATCTGGATCACCGGCCTGATCTACCTGTTCTACTTCGCCTGGCGCGACATTCCCCACGCCACCGAGTACCTGCAGGGTGTCGCCATGGTCCACGTCGCCGCGGCCTTCGCGATCCTCACCTTCGTGTTCATCCACGTCTACATGCTCACCACGGGGCACTCGTTCCGCGACCATGTCATGCCGATGTTCACCGGCTTCGACGAGGTGGATCTGACGCCGGAGGAAGAGGCCTACCTGCGCAAGGATCAGCCCCAGGATATTCGCTGAGCGGCTCGCGCGCGGCGCGCCGGCAGGGACGCCTCGGCGCGAGCCACGACTGCTTCGCTGCGGAAATCCCGAGACCGGGCTCCCTCGTTGTCGTTGTCGAGACGCCGTAGGCGACGCAGGGTCCGGGCGAGGTTGCTCCTGACGATCCCTTCCGTCGCCGCATCGCCGATCTCCGCGGCCTTGTCCGCGGCCTGCCCCTAGAAGGCCGCCGCCTCCGCCGGTCGTCGCTCGTGAACGTCGACGAAGAGATTTCCGAGCTGAATCAGCGTCCTGGTCTGTCCGGCAACGTCGCCGAGCTGAACCACGGTTCGCAGCGACTGCAGGTAGGCATCCTCCGCCGCGCCCGGCTTCCCGGCCGCCTGATACGCCATGCCGCCCTGGTGCCAGAAGAGATGGCTGTCGATGGAAGGTGTCGCGAACGGAGCCCGGCCCGAACCGGGACCCGCAGAGGGCCGCCGCGGGCTTGGAACGCGGCGGCGGGGCCCGGGTGCTCAGCCGGTTGCGGTCTTCAGCGGAGCTGATTCTTCGTGCTGCGTCTGTGACTCCAGTTCCGTTTGGTAGGCCTCGTTGACGCGATCGCGCAGCTCCTTGCCGGGCTTGAAGTGGGGAACGTACTTGCCGGCAAGCGCAACGGAGTCGCCGGTCTTGGGATTGCGGCCAATGCGCGGCGGGCGGTAGTGCAGCGAAAAACTGCCGAAGCCCCGGATCTCGATGCGCTCGCCGGCCGCGAGTGCGGCGCTCATCTGCTCCAGTATGCAGCGCACGGCGAGCTCGACATCCTTATAGGCGAGATGGCTCTGCTGCTCAGCCAGGATCTCGATGAGCTCGGATTTCATCATGGTGGATCACCCCGAAAAGCGGTGCGGGTCGGATGCCCGCGCCGATGCCGGGGTCGGCATCGGCGCGGGCATGGCGCGTAGCGAGGACGCCGCTTATGCCGGCGTTAGTCCTCCTTCGCGGCCTCTTCCATTTGCTGCTTGAGGATGTCGCCGAGGGTCGCGGTGCCGGCCTGCGCCTCACGCGCATAGCCCTTGATCGCGGCCTGCTCGTCGGCCATGTCCTTCGCCTTGATGGAGAGCGAGATGGTGCGGTTCTTGCGATCCACACCCATGAACTTGGCCTCGATTTCCTCGCCGGACTTCAGCACCGAGCGCGCATCCTCGACGCGGTCGCGGGAGATCTCGGATGCGCGCAGGTAGCCCTCCACGCCCTCGCCCAAGTCCACGGTGGCCCCCTTGGCGTCCACCTCGGTGATGGTGCCGGTGACGGTGCTGCCCTTTTCGTTCAGCGCAACGAAGCTGGAGAAGGGGTCCTTGTCCAACTGCTTGACGCCGAGCGAGATGCGCTCGCGCTCCGGGTCCACCGACAGCACCACCGTCTCGACTTCGTCGCCCTTCTTGAAGCGGCGCAGGGCCTCCTCGCCGGACTCATCCCAGGAGATGTCGGACAGGTGCACGAGGCCGTCGATGCCGCCATCCAGGCCAATGAAGATGCCGAAGTCGGTGATGGACTTGATCTGGCCGCTGACCCGGTCGCCCTTCTTGTAGGTGGCCGAGAACTCGTCCCAGGGGTTGCTCTGGCACTGCTTGATGCCGAGCGAGATGCGGCGGCGCTCCTCGTCGATGTCGAGGATCATCACCTCCACCTCGTCGCCCAGGGCGACGACCTTGGAGGGATGCACGTTCTTGTTGGTCCAGTCCATCTCGGAGACGTGCACGAGGCCCTCGACGCCCTCCTCGATCTCCACGAAGCAGCCGTAGTCGGCGATATTGGTGACCTTGCCGAAGACGCGGGTACCCTCCGGGTAGCGGCGCGAGATATTGACCCAGGGGTCCTCGCCCATCTGCTTGAGCCCTAAGGAGACGCGCTGGCGCTCGCGGTCGAACTTGAGCACCTTGACCATGATCTCCTGGCCGATCTCCACCACCTCGGACGGGTGCTTGACCCGGCGCCAGGCCATGTCGGTGATATGCAGCAGGCCGTCGATGCCGCCCAGGTCCAGGAACGCGCCGTAGTCGGTGAGGTTCTTGACCACGCCCTTGAGCTCCAGCCCCTCTTCCAGCTTCTCCAGCAGGGCCTCGCGCTCGGCGCTGTACTCTTCCTCGACGACGGCACGACGCGAGACGACAACGTTGTTGCGCCGGCGGTCGAGCTTGATGACCTTGAACTCGAGATCCTTGCCTTCGAGGTAGGTGGTGTCGCGCACCGGGCGCACGTCCACCAGCGAGCCGGGCAGGAAGGCGCGGACACTGCCGAGCTCGACCGTGAAGCCGCCCTTGACCTTGCCGTTGATCATGCCCTTGACGGTCTCGCCGTCTTCGAAGGCCTTCTCGAGCTGGTCCCAGGCGGCAAAGCGCTTCGCCTTCTCGCGCGAAAGCCGGGTGGTGCCGAAGCCATCCTCGACGGCGTCCAGCGCCACCTCCACGTCGTCGCCGACGGCCACCTCCAGCTCGCCATCGGCTGAGATGAACTGGTTGCGTGGGATGATGCCCTCGGTCTTCAGACCGGCATTGACGATGACCACGTCGGGCGTGATCTCGACCACTTGTCCGGTCACGATGGTGCCCGGCTGGAGTTGGGTATTGGAGAGGCTCTCTTCGAAGAGCTCGGCGAAGCTTTCGGTCATGGGGTTGAGTGTTTCCTGGCCCGGTTGACGCCCGGCACCACCTGGGTGCGGTCAATCGGATCGGCGCGGGTGCCGATCGTGTACCGATCGTGTCGGGGCGTACCGCCGGACCTGTTCCTGCGCTGTTGCATGGGTTGATGACACACCGGCGGGTCATACCACCGGCGACTGGTTTGCGGCCACGCGGGCCGCGGTGCTCTCTACGACTGCGAAGTCTTGCGCGAAGGGGGCCGCATCCGCTGCAACCATGGGCGCCGCTGGCGGGCGCCAAGGTTCGGGCGCCAATGTTAGAGCGCCGACGGCCAGGCACCCACGGCCGCTGCCATCTTCCGGGAAGACGGGGCGTCCGGCATGGCGGGTCCGCGGTCGGCGGCTCACCTGGCCTGACGCGCCGGGCAGCGATGCAGCGGGCTCGATTAAACGGAAGCCCCGGATGGGCTGCGCCGGTTCAGGCTCAGATCACGCTCAGAGCATCCGGCACGGCATCCGGCACGGCGTCCGGCAGCACCCGCCGAACCTCGCCCAGCACCGCTACCAGCACCGCTTCGATGCCCAGCGACGAAGTGTCGATGACCACGGCATCCGCGGCCGGCTCCATGGGGCTCACGGACCGCTCTCGATCGCGCCGATCACGCTCGGCCAGCTCCCGCGCCAGATCTGGCACATTAGCATCCATACCCTTTTCTTTCAACTGCTTATACCGGCGCTCGACCCGCACCTCCGGGCTCGCATCCAAGTAGATCTTGACCTCCGCTTCCGGGAATACCACGGTGCCCATATCCCGTCCGTCGGCCACCAGACCCGGTGGTCGCACCGCCTCGCGCTGCAGACGCCACAAGGCCCGGCGCACCGCCGGGCAGGCAGCCACGCGGGAGGCGTGCTCGCCGGCGGCGGCGGTGCGAATGTCGCTGCTGACGTCGCTGCCGTCCAACAGCACACGCTCGCCGTCAAAGCCGATATGCAAACCGTTCGCGAGGTCGCCGAGCGCCGCATCGTCATCGAGCGCGACGCCGCGTTGCACGGCGGCCAGCCCGACGCATCGATAGAGCGCGCCGGTGTCTAACACATGCCAGCCCAGCAGCGACGCCAGGCGGGCGGCGATGGTCCCCTTGCCGGTTCCGGAGGGGCCGTCGACGGTGATGACGCGCGCCGGCAGCGCTTGCAGGGTTGTCATGCGACATGCTCCTCGATGCCGAGCCCGGCGCCCGCGGCGAGCCGCGCGAAGCCCGGGAAGGAGGTGTTGACGTTCTCGCAATCCTGCACCAGCAAGGGCGCCTCGGCCCTGAGCGCCGCCATCGCGAAGGCCATGGCGATGCGGTGATCGCCGTGGCTGTCGATGCTGCCGCCGCCGAGTGACCGGCCACCGCGGCCCTGGATGCGGATGCCGTCCGGCAGCACCTCGGTCTCGACCCCGAGCGCGCCAAGGCCCGCCGCCATCACGGCAATGCGGTCGCTCTCCTTCACCCGCAGTTCCTCGGCACCCGTGAGCAGGGTCTCGCCCTCGGCGCAGGCGGCGGCGATGAAGAGCGCCGGGAACTCGTCGATGGCGAGCGGCACCTGGACCGCCGGTATCTCGATACCCTTGAGCCCGGCGCTCTGCACGCGGATGTCCGCCACCGGCTCGGCGCCGCTGTCGTGATGGTTGGTGATGGTAAGCCGCGCCCCCATGGCCTCGAGAATGTTGAGCACGCCGATGCGCGTTGGGTTCAGACCGACCGCCGGCAGGAGCAGGTCGGCATCCTCCGCGATGCTGGCGCCCACCAGGAAGAACGCCGCGGAGGAAATGTCCGCCGGCACCGCGACTGGCACCCCATCTGGCGGCGCCGTGAGCCGGCTGCCGCCGCGGATGCAGACCTTTCTGCCATCACGCTGCACCGGGCAGCCGAAGGTCGCGAGCATGCGCTCGGTGTGGTCGCGGGTGACGGCGGGCTCGGTGATGCAGCTCGTCCCGTCGGCATAGAGCCCCGCCAGCAGCAGGCAGGACTTCACCTGCGCGCTGGCGACGGGCATGGCGTAGTCGATGGGCGTGAGCCGCGGCACCGGCCGGATCAGCAGCGGCGCGGTGCCCGCCGCCGTCGTCTCGATGCTGGCGCCCATCTGCGCCAAGGGCTCCGTGACCCGACGCATGGGCCGGCGCGACAGCGATGCATCGCCCACCAGGGTGCTCGCGAAGCGCTGCCCCGCCAGCAGCCCGCAGAGCAGGCGCATCGCGGTGCCCGCGTTGCCGACATCCAGCGGGGCCGCCGGCGCCGTGAGGCCATGCAGCCCGACGCCACGGATGCGCACGCGGCCGGCATCCGGGCCCTCGATTTCGACGCCCATGGCGCGGAACGCCGCCAGGGTGGCCAGACTGTCGGCCCCCTCCAGGAAGCCCGTCACGACGGTCTCGCCGTCCGCCAGCGCGCCCAGCATGATGGCACGGTGCGAGATGGACTTGTCGCCCGGCACCCGCACCTCGCCCCGCAGGGTGCCGCCGGGGGCGATGCGGAAGCTGCGCGCGCGCGGGGGGCTATCGGGTGTAATCGCGTTCAAGGCGTCGCTGAGCTCCGGGACGGGCCGCCGCACCCTGCGGCGACTCGCGCGACGACTGCGGGGGCGGCGGCTGGCCGGCGTCGTCCTGCGGTTGCGAGCCGCCGGCAAAAACGCTGCAAAATAGCGCAGCCCCCAGCCCCTGTAAATCCGCATCCGCCGCAATTGGCAGGGGCTCACATTGACACGCGCCCAGCGACCCGGGCAGCGCGATCACCAGATTTCGAACGCGGGAGTGACCGAAGTGCAAGAACGAACCGTCGACGTCGCCATCATCGGCTCCGGCACCGCCGGGCTCAATGCCATGGCCCAGGTGCGCCGGGCCGGCAGGACCTTCGTCCTGATCAACGGCGGCGAGCCCGGCACCACCTGCGCGCGGGTGGGCTGCATGCCGTCGAAGGCCATGATCCAGGTGGCCGAGGACTATCACCGCCGCACACACCTCGGCAAGTACGGCATCGACGGCCACGAGGCGATGACGCTGGACATCCCCGAGGCCATGGAGCACGTGCAGGACCTGCGCGACACCTTCGTCGACCGGGTGCTCGGCAGCAGCACCGACGACATGCCCGAAGACCTGTTCATCCAGGACTACGCACGCTTCCTGGAGCCAACCCTGCTGGCGGTCGGCAGCGGCGACGACGAACAGCGCATCCGCGCCGGTGCCGTGGTCATCGCCACGGGGTCCACGCCGCTGGTGCCGGCAGCCTGGCAGGCATTCGGCGAGAAGCTCCTCACCACGGACAGCCTGTTCGAGCTGGAAGACCTGCCCGCCTCCGTCGCCGTCGTCGGACTCGGCACCATCGGCCTGGAGCTCGGGCAGAGCCTGCACCGCTTCGGCGTCGAGGTGACCGGCTTCGATCAGCAAGAACGGATCGGCGGGCTCCGCGACCCGGAGGTGAACCGCGCCGCCATCGACATTATCGCCAAGGAGTTTCCGCTGCACCTGGGCGCGGCGGTGGAGATCACCGTGGACGGCGACAGGCTCCGCGTGCGCGCGGGCGAGCATCGAGTCAGCGTGGAGCGGGTGCTGTGCAGCATCGGGCGGGTGCCGAACATCGCGGGGCTCGGGCTCGAGAACCTCGGCGTGCCGCTGGACGCCCGCGGCCTGCCGGCCTTCGACCCCAACAGCATGCAGGTCGGGAGCCTGCCCGTGTTCATCGCCGGCGACGTCAACGGCCAGCGCCAGATCCTCCACGAGGCCGGCGACGAGGGCAAGATCGCCGGCTGGAACGCCGCCCGCGGCGAGCGCCGCGCCTTCCGCCGCAAGACCCCGCTCGCCATCAACTTCTGCGACCCGAACATCTGCGCCGTCGGCGCCCGCTTCGACACGCTGGCCCCGGACACCACCGCCGTCGGTGAGATCAAGTTCGCCCCCGTCGGCCGCGCGCTCATCATGGGCAAGAACAAGGGCGTGCTGCGCCTCTACGCCGACAAGGCCAGCGGCCGCCTGCTCGGCGCCGAGATGATCGGTCCGAAGGGCGAGCACCTGGCGCACCTCGTCTGCTGGTGCATCGAGCAGGGCCTCACGGTGGGCGACATGCTGCGCCTGCCCTACTACCACCCGGTCATCGAAGAGGCCCTGCAGGCGGCGCTGTACGATCTCTACCGCAAGGTGGATGTGAAGAACGAGGGGCTGACGGAGCTGGCGACGCTTGAAAAATGACCAGAACCGCGGACGAGATCCTAAGCTACGGCGCCGACGGGACCTTGCGACCGATGGTCACCGACAGCTCCGCGCTCGTCGCGATCCTGCGCGACGAGCCGGATGCCGAAGCCCTTGCCGGCGCCATCGCACGAGACCCGCGACGGATGGTCAGCGCCTTCTCGCTGCTGGAGGCACCCGTCGTGCTCGCGCAATGGCCCGATGACGGTACGGCTTGAACGCCATCACGCACGCTGCCGTAAAGGATGGCGGAAACGGCTTCGCGCGTGGCTCACTCCGCCGATCCGCCACTTGTTAGCGGCATTGCCGCCGCGATCGCACGCACGCGGCGGCCAATCGCGCCAGGACGGATGCCCCACAGGCGCCGTCAATCGCGCCGGGGACGGCGCTCCCACAGCTTCCGTTGCGTAGGACCGGCCACGGCTGCCGTGATCTCCTGATTTCGTTCCGTCATGGCGTCGTTGCGCGGATCGGGCCGCCGCGTGCGCGGCAGTCAACTGGCGAGTGCTTCCCTACGGAAATTTCGAGACCGGGCTTCCTCGTGGTCGTGGTCGTGGTCGTAATCGACTATCCGGACGATTGAGATCACGATTACGACCACGACAAGGGCAACGACCTGAGACGGTCTCGGGACTTGTGCACTGGTGCACTAGCCGCCGGCAGGCAGCCACCGCGCGAGCGCCGCGTGGAGCTGCTCGCTGCGGAAGGGCTTCGACACATAGTCGTCCATGCCGGCGTCCAGGCAGGCCTGCCGGTCGCTCTCCATGGCGTTGGCGGTCATAGCGATGACCGGGATACGGCGACCGCCTTCGGCCTTCTCACGCTCGCGCAGCGTCCGGGTGGCGGACAGGCCATCGAGCACCGGCATCTGCACGTCCATCAGCACCAGGTCCCAGTCGCCCTCGGCCAGGCGCGCCAGCGCGGCTTCGCCATCGCCGGCAAGCTCCGCGTGGACACCGAACTTGCCCAACATGGACAGCGCCACCTGCTGGTTCACCGGATTGTCCTCCGCCAACAACACCCGGCCCCGGAGCGGCCGGCGCGGCGCCTGCGCCGGCGGCGCCTTGGCATAGGCCGGCGTGGCGCCGTAGATCACCTGGTACAGGGCGTCGCGCAGCAGCGTGTAGCGGATGGGCTTCGCGAGCTTGAGCGCGAAGAGCGCCGCATCATCCGCGGCGCCCGGGTCCACCGGCGAGCTCAACAGCATCAGCGGCAGCGCGCTCCAGGCGGCATCGGCCCTGATGCGTTGCGCCAGCGTGCGGCCGTCCATCCCCGGCATCTCCAGGTCCAGCAGGGCCAGGTCGAATCCCTCGTCGGTGTCGGACGCCGCGCGCAGTGCGGACAGCGCAGCCTCCGCGTCGGCGCTCAGCACGCAGTGCATGCCCCAGCCGTGCAGATAATGCTTGAGGATCTCGCGGTTGGTCTCGTTGTCGTCCACCACCAGGGCACGCTTGCCGTCCAGACCGGCGTCCTCCGCCAGCTCCACGCCGACCGGCTGGAGCGCGAACGGCAGCCGCACCCGGAACACGGTGCCCGTGCCGGGGGAGCTCGCCACCTCGATGGCGCCGCCCATCAGCTCCACCAGACGCTTGGTGATGGCGAGCCCGAGCCCGCTGCCGCCGAAGCGCCGCGTCATGGAGCCGTCGGCCTGGCGGAAGGGCTCGAACAGCCGCGCCTGCTGCTCGTGCGTCATGCCGATGCCGCTGTCGCGGACCTCGAACTCCAGCTTGATGCTGCCCTCGCCGCGGGAGCGCTCTCGCACCGTCAGCGCCACCTCGCCACGCTCGGTGAACTTGACGGCATTGCCGAGCAGGTTGGACAGCACTTGCCGCAGCCGCGTCTGATCACCGAAGACCCGCGTCGGCAGCGCCGGCGGCACGAAGCAGGTGAGCTCGAAGCCGGCGTTCTGCACGTTCGCCGTGAACAGCGCCGTGACCTCCTCGGCCAGCGCACGGATGTCGAAGGGGACGGACTCCAGGTCCAGCTTGCCGGCCTCGATCTTGGAGAAGTCGAGGATGGCGTTGATGATGCTGAGCAGGCTCTCGCTGGACGTGCGCGCCACTTCCACGAACCCGCGCTGGCGGGCGTCGAGCCGCGACTGCGACAGCAGTTCGATCATACCCAGCACGCCATTCATCGGGGTGCGGATCTCGTGGCTCATGTTGGCGACGAACTCGCTCTTGGCGATGCTCGCGCTCTCGGCTTCTTCCTTGGCTGCTGCAAGTTCCTCGGCGATACAGCGGCGCTCCTCCACCTCCTGCGTCAGCCGGGCGTTGAGGGCGCGCACCTGCTCGGATTCCTCGGTGAGCTCCGCCACCAGATCGGCGTTGGCATAGCGCAATTCCAGCGCGTTGCGCACGGTGCGGTGGTGTGCCCGCGCGGTAATCAGCATGAACACGCCGAAGGCGACGATCAGCGCCAGGAAGGTCAGCGCGAACTCGCCGCCGATCAGTACCATGCGCAGCCCGAGCGGCAGCAGGGCGCCGAGCAGATAGGGGACATAGCTCGACAGCCGCGGCGAGAGGCTCGGGATCGCCCCGGCCACCATGCCGGCGATGACAAACGACAGGAACACCTCGTCGGTGAACTCGGGCCAAGGCAGCACGAACGCCGCAACCCCCCAGCAGAGCCCGGTGGCACCGGCGCCGAGCGCGTATAGCGCCGACCAGCGCATCATCGACAGCGCCGCGCGGTGGCGGCGGTAGCCCTGCACCAGGAGCGCCCGCAGCAACAGCACCATCAACATCGCGCC